>CAYSSL010000001.1:0-44648 GCA_964433715.1 uncultured Candidatus Saccharibacteria bacterium
TGTGCCCCTGGCCGGAATCGAACCAGCATCTATCCCTTAGGACGGGACTGTTCTATCCATTGAACTACGGGGGCAAACTAAAAACGGGCGGAACTTCCGCCCATTTTGGCACATTTGGATGGTTTTATCTATAGACCTAGGAGCTCTTTCAATCGATCTTCATCAAAACCAATAACCATTTCATTGTCCACAAAGATTACCGGAACACCTCGTTGGCCACTTTTTTCTACCATTTCATTAATCCGTGCTGGATTTTCGCTCAAATTAACATCCTCAAAAGCGACATTATTTTCAGTAAAAAATTCTTTTGCCATATGACAAAAATGACAAGTGGAAGTACTATAAATTACTACTTTTTTATCCATAAGCGAAAGAGGCTTAAAATTTTAATTAATTTATTGTATCACACGTTCTAAATACTCCGAAATGTTATCCATTTGGCTTACTTTGTTCCGTTTTTTATAGCCACAGTCCACACATTTATGAGTAATAATAAATTCATCACCATTTTTTTCTAACTGTTCTGGCTCCATTAGCCCCCCACATTTGGCCGCTCGATCACCGGGGTTTACATCCACATGTTTACTCCATAAACAATGCGGGCAGTGGTTGGTGTAGCCGTCACCTTTTACCGGCTTGTCACAATAGCCACAAACAAAGTCCTCTTTTAAACGTTTGAAGTTTTGAGCCATAAATTTAAATAGTGCGGGTAGGGAATCTCCCGCGACTCAAAACTTTTTCGCCAAAAAGTTTTGGTCTGGGCACCTGCCCGCTCGTGCCTTGCATGGCAGGCGGGCCGGCTCGCGCCAAAATTTTGCTAAATTTCGACTTCGTGCGCTCCGCCGTTCGATTCCCCCTACCCGACGACAAAAACATAGTCCCCTAAAGCTTTGCTTTTGGCTCCTTGTTTTTGTGCGGGTAGGGGGAATCGAACCCCCGTCTCAACCTTGGGAAGGTCGTGTCATACCACTAAACTATACCCGCGAGCAAAACTTCTACCAACTAAACAGCCGCTCCAACGCCCCAACCGCCGCAGTAAACCAATTATTAATATCCTCATCACCCTTTACACCACTTGTAGGCTTTTCGGCATCAACCACCATTATTACCTTTTCACCAGGCAACAAAACTGAATAGTTTTGTCTAATAACCTCTTCTTCACCGCGCTCGGTTGCCAACCATTTAACCTTATCCTGCAATTCTTTTTTTTGTGTCTCTAGTTCACGCAGTTCACTCTCAGCCTGAGTTCGTCCCACTTCAGCCAAACGATTTTTGGCATAAACACCCCAAACTGCCTTACTTAAAAACAAGATAAGAACAGCTAAAACAACAAGTGTAATTTTATAAAAGATAGAGCGTTTAATACGCCGGCGACCTTGAAAATCCTGCATTGTAAGCCTATACTACTACAGTATGTTATATGGACGCAAACAGCAGAAATACATCAGAATCATCGCGATTATTGTTTCTATCCTCACCATTTTGAGTATGATCGCACTGTATTCTTTCCCCTTCCTATTCCGCTGATTTCATCATCTTTAGAAAGACTTCTTGCGGGATATTAACCTTGCCTATTTTTTGCATCTTCTTTTTGCCTTTTTTCTGCTTTTCCCGCAACTTCATTTTGCGCGTAATATCCCCACCATACAAATAATCAGTCACATCTTTGCGTAAAGCAGAGATCGTCCGCGAGGCAATAATTCGCCCCAACGCTTTACTCTGAATCTTTATATTAATAAGTTGACGGGGAAGAAGTTTTTTAAGTTTATCAGCCGCCTCTTCAGCCTCAATATCTACCCTCCGTCTAGCAACAACCCTAGAAAAAGCGGCGACGATTTCTTCATTGACCAAAATATCCAACCGCACCACATCGGCCGGTCGTGACTCCCCTAGAATATAAGAAAAGCTGGCATAACCAGAAGTTACACTTTTTACCTCATCAAAAAAATTGCGCATCAGTTCACGCAACGGCATATGTAAAGTAAGGCTAGTCCGATTATCGCCAAAGTTATCCATATCGGCAACTTCTGCTTCGTGTTCGTACAAAAGAGACATTAAACTATTTAAATATTCTAGCGGTAAAATAAGTTTAACCGTGACCCAAGTTTCCTTGACCTCTTTACCCTTTAAATCTTCGGGAAAAAGGTGGGGAGAATATATTTTCTCCACTTCACCAGTCTGAACATCAGTAATCTCATAACTAATAGTTGGGGTCGCAATAATAAGGGACAGATTAAATTCTCGCCGTAAACGCTCGGTAATAATTTCCAAGTGAAGCATCCCCAAAAAACCACAACGAAAACCCCGCCCAAGGGCACCCGAAGATTCTTCTTCAAAAGACAGTGAAGCGTCTTCCAGCGCCAGCCTTTCTAAGGCTTGTCGCAACAAAGCAAAGTCATCCTGACCCTCTGGATAGACACTAGCCCACACCACCGGCGGAGCTGTCTTATACCCTGGTACAGCCGCCAGAGGGTTGGTAGGAGATACCAAAGTATCGCCCACCTTTGCTCCGCCGGCCTGCTTAATACCGGTCACAATATAGCCAATTTCTCCGGCAGACACCGTATCTACCGCTGTTTGTAGTGGCGTAAAAACACCAGCTTCTAATACTGAAAATTTTTCTCCCGAACCAGCCAAAACCAAAGTGTCTCCTTTTTTTAAACTACCATCCAACATTCGGGCATATACAATAACCCCTCGGTGGGTAGAATAGGAAAAATCAAAAACTAGACCACGGGGACCTTTGGCTTCATATTCAGACACCGGAGGCGGGACGCGTTCAATAATTGCCGACAAGAGATCTGTTACCCCCTCGCCAGTTTTTCCAGACACCGCCACAATAAGTTCCCGCTTACAACCTAAAAGTTTTACTACTTCATCTTTAGTTTCTTCCACTCGAGCACTAGGTAAATCAATTTTATTTATTACCGGTATAATTACCAGATTTTCCGCCCGCGCCATATCAAGTACCGACAAAGTCTGGGCCTGTACTCCTTGTGTCGCATCAACTAAAAGTAGCACCCCCTCCACCGCCTTAAGGGCCCGCGACACTTCATAAGAAAAATCAATATGCCCCGGAGTATCAATAAGATTGAGGACATAGGGTTCATCCCGATAGGAATATTTCATTCGGACGGGTTGCATTTTGATTGTAATCCCCCGCTCCCTTTCAAGATCCATAGAATCAAGGACTTGCTCCTTCATTTTACGCTTCTCAATAGTAGCGGTTATTTCTAGCATTCTATCAGCCAAGGTTGATTTGCCGTGGTCAATATGAGCAATTATAGAAAAATTTCGTATGGCCTTTTGAGTCATAGGCTTAATACTAACTTAATATAGCCGTAGAGCAAGCTAAATTTCCTCTTCCCCCACCCTAATAGGTTCACGCCAAACTCGAGCCGACAAAGCATTAATAAATTCAGAAAGTTCAACATTTTTAAAGATAAACAACAAAGCGCCAGCAGAAACTAAGCCAAACATCCCAGCGCCAAAACCTTGAAGAAAAACTCCGGAATAAGTTTCTTGATTTATATATGGCAAAAGAATATTTAATGAATGGTAAGCAGTAAAACCAGCCATTACCGCCGCCGCGAAAGATTGAAACGCCGAGCGATAAACCAATGGATCAAATGGCGCAAAATCTCGGCCGAAAATTAGCCAATATATAAGAGCATTAACCGTAATACCAAAAGAATAAGCCAAGGGTAACATTAAAATACTAGTACCCGGAACCATATCTACTCTCAAGAGTATTTCAATAAAATAACGGAATATTAAAATGTGATCAAAAAGATAAGTGAAAATAAAAGCCGCTAAAATAATAACCGTAGAAGAAAATATATTTACAAACAAAGGCACTTTGGTTCTTCCGCTAGCATAATAAGCACGGACAAACAGCTGAACAAAACTCTGAGCCACAACCGACACCACAAACAAAGATAGTGCGGCGGCCACCAAACGAGTATCGGACCAGCTAAAATTTCCTGAACCTAAAATAACCCGCACAATTTGAGCACGCAAAATAATAAACAGGGTCATTGCCGGCAAAGACCAAAACAAAATATGTCTAATGGCTGTCTCAATTTTGCCAACAAATTTTTTTGTTTCTCCTTTTGAAAACAAGGCGGCTAAAGTAGGAAAAGCGGCCACCGAATAACTCACCCCGATAATAATAAGGGGTACCGACTGCAAATTAAAAGCAAAATTAAATACCGCAATAGAACCAACAGCCATCAGAGATCCGATCCCAACCAAAACCGTCAACGATATCTGGTGAACAGCCAAGGTTAAAGTTCGAGGCAAAGAAACAACGACAACCTCTTTAATTTCCTTCCAGTCTATGCCCCAAGTTGGTCGAGGCATCAATCCCAGCCGATAGACACTAGGAATCTGTATCGCTAGATGAAAGATAGCGCCAATCACCACCCCCCACGCCAATCCCGCCAGACCATATAATGGGTACAACCACAAAATACCAATAATGAGCCCAATGTTGTACAACACCGGACTCAAGGTATAAGCCAAAAATTTACGATAACTTTGGGTAATAGCTCCCAAAAAATTTGATAGTCCAAGCAGAAGTGGCGACAACAACAAGATCCGAGATAAATATACCAAATCAGCCTGTGCGGATGACGAAAAGCCTTTAGCTATAAAAGGAGCCAAAAGGGGCATAAGCCAAAAAGCCAATAGTCCAACCAATAAAGTGGCGAGAGAAAATACCGTGGCAATACTTGAAAGAAATTTTTCTACTTGGTGTGTCCCTTCTTTTTCTTTGTACCTTAAAATGAAAGGAATCAAAACGGTTACCGATACTATTGAGGCAAAAGTAACATAAATAAGATCGGGAATACGAAAAGCAGTATAGTAAATATCCAGTTCAGCCCCAGCCCCAAAAGTAGAGGCCAGCAGTCTATCTCTAACCAATGCCAAAACCTGAGCCGCCAGAGACGATAGACCCAAAAGAAAAGCAGCCTGATGAAGGCCACTCCATTCTTTATAAAGAAGTGAGATTAGTCTGGTGACCACGGTATAATAACCCTTTAATTTTCAGTCTGATCAGTTTCCTCTTCACCTGTCTTAGCGGCAGCATCCTCCTCTGGTGTCTCCGCTTCAGTCGTCTTGGCTGGTCCAATACCAGATAGGGCGTCACGACCAGCACGAAGGTTGCGAACAATCTGAGCCACCTCGGCATTATCGGGATTAAACTTAGCAATCAACTCAAATTGCTCCAATGCCTTGGCTGTTAAACCCTGAGCATCATAAGCTAAACCTAAAAAGTAAGAAGCGTTGGCATTAAGCCCATTAGGACTGAGGGTTTGCACTTTTTTCATCGCCTGAATTGACCCCTCATAGTCGCCGGCGCGATAACGCAAGAAACCTAGTTGGAAAAACAAGCTCGGATCATTTGGCATCGTAGCTACAGCCTTTTCTAGTCGTTCAATCGCAGCCATAGTACCAGACCCCTCAAGATCTAGCTGAGTCAGCAATAAAATAGAAGAGGTATAATTGGTTTTTATTGCCAAAGCTTGCTCTAGGTAGTTGCGCGCACTATTAAACTTGCTTTGACTAATTTCTAGTCGCGCCAAAGCCAACAAGATCTCAGGATTATTAGGGTACTCTTTTAGAGTTGCCTGATAAATACCAAGGGCCTGATCATAAGCTCTAGGAATTTTAAGATTGGACAGATATTCATACACACCGCCATGAGTCATGTGGTTAGTATAATCGGCCGGATTAAGACGCACCGCTTCGCCCGCTGCCCCAATTGCGACAGTTACAATATTTTGCAATAAAGGTTGAGCTGTTTCTTTGTCTACTTCAGACGAAGACAAAAGACCGTTCATTTCCCTAATTTTGTTTTCAGCTAAAGCCCGATAATAAAGAGGGTCGCCAGAATTTAAGTTTATAGACTTTACTAAAAGATTGTTGGCATTAGTAAAGTTACCAAGAGACAATTCGTTTACCGCCTTTTGATAAGTCACCACTGACCAAAAACGCTGGATCAACAGATAGCCACCAGCAATAGTAACTATTAGTAGTAACACCAACACCAAGAGGGCGGCAAAATAGTTTCTAGGGTTAGAATGTAATTTTATCTCTCTAATCGGCACAATTTTACTAGCAGACAAAGTGGCAATAAAAATTCCAGACATAACAAACAACATCGGAAGGCCAATTGAATCAGGAGTATAGATTATGGACATTACCCAAAAATAAACCATTCCCACAAACGACAGGGTGATCAAAAACTGACTCAATGGGTCAGTTGACCAAATACGGAAAGCTTTGACAGCAACATACAGCAACGAACCAGCCAAAAACAACCAAGCTAATATACCCAATATCCCAGTGGTAACAGCAAAAGTGGGCAATATTCCGACCGCATCTGCAAAATTAACATTCCAGTACTGCAATTCGTTAATCAATCTTGGTTTATGCACCGCCCAAGCGTTAGAAAAATTACTTGGACCAATACCAGTGAGAGGGTCTTTCATTAAAACTTCTTTGGCCACCGCTCCAGTACTAGACCAGCTTGGTCGAGCCTCCAAAAAAGAAATGTTTAAAGTAGAATAAGCACTGTTTAGTTTTTCTGCCAAAAGTCCACCCTGTCGACCCAAAATCAAAAACAAAAGAGCCACCAAAACTACAAAAAATGATGCTCTAAATACTTTTTGCCCGCCAAGAAACCCTTGAGGACTAACTCCATTCCCCCTCAATTCTCGAGAACTTACCGTAATACCATAAACAAAAGTTAAAAGCGCCACCAAGCCAACCACCACCCAGCCGGCGATAAAATTAGTGAAAGACATCATCAACAAAGACAGAACAAGAGAGGTGATGGAAAGGCGTTTTAAGATAACACTGTCCCCTGTCGCCGATAATTCCAACATTAAAAGCGAAACAATAGAGGTAAAACCAAAAAACACGCTCATTTCAAACCATTTACCAATCAGACTTTGGGGTAAAAAATTAAATATAGAGGTCGTAATCAAACCACCAACTGCAAATATAACAATCTGATAAACCGCCAAAACTATTGAGGACAGAGATATGACAAGATATAAATTAAATATCTTCTTCCGACTATCAAAGAGAGTGGCAACCAAGAAAAATGAAATGGCTAAAGCAATAATAGAAAAAGCTGTCCCCGATTGATACAAGGGACCAACTAAAGAGTAGTAAGGATTTACCGAAAATATGCCCGAAATAACAAACGACAGTGGAACCAAAGCTAGGGCTAACATCGGCAACGTCCAAGGTATTTTTATTTCACCTTCTTGGAGACGACCGACTAGCCACAAGGCAATTGTGACGACCAGCAAACTAAGTAAAAAGAACTTTTTACTTACATCTGGTGCAAGACCTATCATCCAAAAAGAAACGAGGGGAAGGACAATAATACTCGCAAACTGGACCCAATAAGCCGCCATGTCGGCCGTAATAAAAGAAGCTCTCTTTTCCGTCAACAACGTTCGACCAGTGGACATATTTTTTACTATGGACATAAATATATTAATAGTTAGCTTATTTTCTTACTATAAGTATACTAAATCACAAGATTAAGCACCACTATTATGAAAAAACCTCCTGAGGCCAAATTGGGTCATATTTTAGTTAGCGAAGCCGCTTCCCTGTTAGGAGTAAAAGTTTCCACCTTACGCCTATGGGACAAATCGGGGGAATTGAAAGCGGGGCGTAACCCCCAAACAAACTATCGATTATATAAAATCCGAGACCTAGAGCTGTTTGCTCGCCTCAAAAATCTAAAACCCAAAAGGCAACTTAGACCATAATAACCAAAAAGAGAAAAACCTCTCGCTTGCGCGAAAGGTTTTTCATATTTTTGTCTCCTGTCTATAAGCCGAATTCTGTATCCACCATAAGTGGACGACGATCATTTATCTGGGATAACTGTTACCAGCTACCTCAAGCGGCACAAACCAAACTAAAAGTTTGGAGTACGGCCTTGCACTTAGATAGGTATTTAGCCGTTTCAATCTCTAGGTTTCCCTAAAGCTTCACCCCGAAGGGTGCCCTCGTTTCTCAACTTGGGCGTCACTGCTCGCAACCCTCAGATTACTCTGGACGGGTGTTACCCGCTACCATGCTGCCCTGTGGAATAAAAAATTCAAAATATTACAGACACCAACCGTTGTCCTGAATCTGTTATATCACTAAACTTTAAACTCTTTATTCCACAGGGCAAGTGTTCGGACTTTCCTCTATTTACGTAAATCAATACATAAACAGCGACCATCCAACAGGAGACTTCTCAAATTATAACACTTTACCAACAAAAAAACAACCAAGATAGCCTTGGTTGTTTTTTTAGACACCCTTAAGCGGAAGCAGATTTTGAAGTAGCATCGGCGGGGATATCTACCTCACATGTTCCCCCAGCACAAGCTAGTTCCTTCTTAACTTCTGTCTCATCATGTTTTTCGTAGCTCATAATCTTGGAAAAATCCATATCCGAAAATCCTTTGAGCATCTCATTATAACGAGTCTCATCAATCTCTTCATATGGTGCAAGTTGATAAACGTGTTCAGAGCGAGGCAAGAAAGACAGACCACCAATCATATCCCAGTTTTCATACAACCAATTGGCTACCACTATCCATTCCCCCTCACCAACTGAAATAGTAACAGATGGATTGTGCTCGGTATAAGCAGTTTTAACCATTTTCCAAAATTCCAATTGGTCTAAAGCTGATACATCGTCTTTAAAAGTACTATTATCGGGCGCCTTCACCGGAAATTCCAAAACATAAGTTGTGGCATTATCCACCGACTGCCCCACCTCTGGATAATAAGGCACACCTTGGTCTTTTAACATCTTAAATAGCGAGTCGGTAGCTGAAATACGAATACGTCTAATATAGTAGCCAGAGTGCCGAGGATGCATACCAGATGAGGCATCAACTGTTTGTGACACTGTCCCAGACGGCTTAATACAAGTAATAGAAGTGGATTCATTTACCCCAAAACGCTTGGCATATTCACGGTTTATTTCAATAGATCTTTCTCTTAGCTTGTTCAACATCTCAGCGTTGCGCACAGCCGGACAATCCCACATTCCAGTAATAGACACCCCGAGTAAGCGTTCTTCCTCACAGTTTTGGCGCCATTCGTCTGACAAATATTTAAACTTGGTCAAAGTTGACTGATAAGTACCGAGGATTGTTGCAATCCGGATTTTCCTGAGTAGCGATTCCTCATTGTCGTCCGCCCGAGCTACCACTTCAGACAAGTTACAAAACTGTTTAGAGCGCAAGATAATCTCACCACAAGGATTGGTCCCAAACTGATCAATATGATTGGAAGATATTTTTTGACGGCGGGCTGGCAAAGTAGTCTTTAGACCCCCTCGGTTAAAGATACCTCGCTCACCTGTGCCAGCTTGCACCAAAGATGTCCATTCAGTTAAAAATTGGGAAGCGGTTGGTTTTTCGGTATAAACTGCCGAGTTGTTGGCTAGGCTTCTCTGGGGGTCAGTAATCCAAAATAAACCTTTTTTAGCATCACGAATATCCTGATCATCTATGTCTGACAAGGAAATAAGGGCACTGCGACGCACTCCACCGGCCACCACAATTTCCCCAATTTTACAGATAATGTCATGAGCATCTAGGTTGGAAATACGTTTACCTTGGCGCCGCAAAACGCGCTCGCGCGCAAAAGCCAATAATTGACGAAGAGGCTCAGGACCCGAAGATTTACCTCCCATAGTCTTTAAACGGGCACCGGCTGGGCGCAACTGTGATAAATCAAAGTCTATATCTTTACCTTCATACCAAGTCTTAAGGCCAAGGGTAAGAGCATTGCACCAACCCTCTTTGGAATCATCAACAATCAAGGTGGGCAATTTCTCTCCCGTCTGGCGCTTAATAATTGGCAACTGTTGGATATTCCAACTCTCGGCCGCAAAACCAGCCCCCGTACCGCACATAGATACGTACATAATCTCCGCAAAATCTTCCAACTTGGTTGGAGCAATAAATGAACAGTTATAAGCACAAACATTAGTAGAGCGAGCGGCTTTGCCAGCAAATTGCAACAACCTCATAGAAGGCATAGCCTCCTGTTTCAAAATTGCCTGTCGCACCTCCTCGTATTCACCCTCAGACAATTTCTCGCCAAGATTTTCCTTCATAAAGTCCATATAGCGACCAACGGTCTCAATCCATGTCTCACGCCGATTTTCTTCTTCTATCCAATTAGCATAAGTCCGATAGTATACAAACTCGCCCAAAGGATTTTTAAAATACTGCTTACTGTTATGGACCAATTCCTTTACATGCTCAGGAATATCACCATGTTCACGTCTTGCTTCAGTCCGTCGTTCCCGATAAAGAATATAAGCTTTGGCGACAGTGGAAAACTGGCTCACAATAAGACTTTTTTCAACCGCATCTTGTATCTCCTCAATCCCAGGTATATAGTCTTTTCCCGCCAAAGAAGCCGCCTTGGTACCCAATTCAGTAGACACCATTTCTGCCACCTTGAGAGAAGACGCTTCATCACCCTCACCTGTTGCCTTCATCGCTTTCCATATGGCATTACTGATTTTAGACAAATCAAACGGTACGATTGTCCCGTCCCGTTTGATAACATTTGATATCACAAATTTTTTGGGTGACTCTGGTGACATAATAAATATTGAGGATAAAAATTGTTAATTGGTACTGGCTATTATAGTCCCCAGCGGCCAACCCGCCTAGATTTTTAGGGGATAAGTCTAGGTTAAAAACTATTTAAAAAACACTATAAAAAAAGTTTCAATAGAGACAAAAAATGACCGCTTAACAACAAGACATTTAGCGGTCATTTTTTGGAAAAAAACCTAAAAGATAAACTAGAAATTAGTAGCCTAAAAAGATTTAGGTTCTACTAGGTAGGCGGTACACCAGTACGCTGGTGATAAATATAAGCAAGGTATTTAGAGCCGAAATAAGACAATAAGTACAGTAGGCGTCTAGAATAAAAGCCTGAACATAAAGAAACCACCCCGAGAAAGCAAGACCTAGTCCAGCCCAGACAAGCAAAGAACGCCTAAATTTTAAACTAAAATCCTCAGCCACTAGAAACACTCCAACAAATAAAGTCGAGTAAAACAACAGGCCAAGTAGGGCGGCTGGAATTACCCCCAAGACCATTGAGTAAGAGCTGGTGATAACCGTGTCACATCCTTCCGCCAAAATACACTTTACTGTCCCTCCCACATAATGTTTGGCTACCAAATAAGCCGTATCCAAAATCCCCACCAAGCCAAGGGCCAGTAGAGTATAGGACAATCTTTTCGGATTTGTACTCATCTTATTGGGTGAAAGTAGTAGTAACCGATGAACTTGTGGCCTGAATAGACACTAGTTCTTTTTCAAACAAAGCCTCAAACTCTTCGTCGGTATTAGCTTCAACATAGCGACCGTTTAGATAGAAAGTTGGTGTACCTATTACCCCCGCCTGTTTACCAGACAAGAGGTCGCTCTGAATTTTATCAATCGTCGCTTTAGCTTCTATATCAGCCACAAATTTTACTAAATCAAGATTTAGAGTTTTGGCGTAATCAGTAAATAAATCAGTAGCATCGGACAAGGTCATAACCGCCCACTTTTCCTGATTATCAAATATGAGATCGTGCATCTCCCAAAATTTACCTTGGGTACTAGCCGCTTCCGTGACCTTAGCCGCCAAAGTCGCCTTATTGTGCTGAGCTAGAGGAAAATGACGATAAACCAAAACCAAGCCACGATCAGCATAGGTAGAAACTAATTTGCGAACCGTCGGCTCATAGCCAGCACAAGCCGGACACTGAAAATCGCTATATTCTACTAAAACTAGCTTGGGACTAGTGGTAGCCCCTTTAACGTGATCCCCCTCGGTAATAGGTGCCACTTTTCCCAAATTCCCAGCTCCCCCGTCCGAACGCGAACTCACCCAAACCAGCCCAAAAATTAGAGCAATTATTAAAGCTAAAAACACGATAATTCCTAGACTCTTTCTAATTGACCGCTGGCGAGACTTCCGCTCATCCCGCTCTCTTTTTGATTCTTTTGTAATATCCATATTTGGTTAGTTTAGCATAAAAAATAATTAAATTAAGTTAACAAAAACATTAATCCCCCGAGCGCCTGCGGCGCTCGGGGGGAGAAGACTTTGAAGATCTACTGAATTTATGAAATTTTATATCTCACCTAAGGATACATCTCGCCCCGAACCTTCTCGAGCTCAGCAATGACCGCTGGATCAACGATCTTCTGGAAGCGCGGAAACTTCTTGCCATCTTTCTCAACATCTTCCATCCACATCTCAAGAGGACGGTTATCGAAGCATGGGATACCAAGATTTTTTGAAGCTTTGTAAACACCTGCTTCGTACAAAGGACGGTAGACAAGAAAGTGAGCCTCACCGGGACGAGCATCATCCTCCGTATGAAAGCCGACCCCCACCACTTCGTAGGCGTAGTTGTTCACCGGCCCGTTCGGATCATGCTTGTAATGATAGTAAAAGCCTGACTCCGGCACTCGTTGTGGTATAGGTAATGACATATGTTTTTCCTTTTGTTTGTTTCTCTGACAATCTTAACTTAAATGCCTGATATTGAGAAATTTGAATTCTCAACATGTATCCGACAAAAAAGACTGTTGGCGGAGGCGGAGGGATTCGGTCAGGAATATTTTTCTCGCCGTCGCTCGAAAATTTTCACGACCCTGCCTCGGCAACGACCGCTACTGCGGTCGGCTTCGCGCCTGCGGCTTTCAAATCCCTCCGCCTCATCGCAAAATATAGTCGACCAAAGGCTTTGCTTTGGTTTCCTTATTTTGCGGAGGCGGAGGGATTCGAACCCTCGAAGGGGTTGCCCCCTTACACGCTTTCCAAGCGTGCGCACTAGACCACTATGCGACGCCTCCATGGTTCACTTTAGATAAAAAGTAACTACGGCTTAATAAGCCAATATCGCCTTTTTATGTTTGCCAGATTAGCACAAATTTAAGAGTTGGGAAGACCGGGGTCACAACTCTTGGGACTAAAATCTACCAAATTTACAAATATCACCAACAAAACTGTCGCCATAAACAATGACGGGCCAAACATCCCATCCCAAATAAAAGCAAAGAAAAAGGATATTAGTAGGGGTAAAGTAACCGCATGGAGAGTAAGGCGATAAGCCTCGCCAAAACGCACCCGCCGGCCAATGATTTTTTGTGCCAAAAATAGTAGCACCCAAGCCAAAAAGGCGACTACCGCTAGAGGCAACAATAGGAAAAAAAGTAAAAACATAAAAAGAATAAAAATGGACAACACCAAGACTGGAGCGACCATCACATACCACGGACGTACAGCATTAAAAAATCCAGCTATTTTAGCTTCAGTCAAAGTAAAATCCATATCCTCATCATAAGGTAATATTTTTATCGTACCCCGACTATTGTCTGGTCCAACCAAACCATCCTTAGCCAAAAGAACAAAGGCTTTTTTAGCACGATAGACCTCTAAAGTGGCCGGGCTAGCTGTATCTATTACCACCAAGTGTTCAAATTGGAAATCCCCCATCACCTTATTATCATTAGTCCAGCCTTTGGGAATAGGAATAATCACTTCATCCTTAATATTTTTTTGAAGTTCACCAGCTGCCACCCGAAGCTCAAGCGTATCCGGAAAAGACTCCATAATACTGTTTTCCATCTGCCACAAACCAGCATTTATTTTAGGAACCACCGCAATCGCAAACAAAACCGAGCTGACCAAAGCAATAACCGCCGCTAATTTAAAATAATAGCTAACAGAATAACCAAAGGTTTGACTAAAGATGCCTCGGTAAAAGGTTGGGCTATAAATACTATTTCTTAAATCTTGGAAAAAGTTCATGTTTTATTTAATTTTACCTTCAGGATAAAAAAGATTATTTAAATGGTCAACCATATAACCTCTAAATAACCCTCGCGAAGCATTTTCTTGAGCAAACACTTCGGCGCTATAGTCACGAAACTCAGTCAAAGTAAGTCCTTCGCCTGTGGCTAAATATTGCTTATATTTTTCCCACATTAAAAGATCGGTCTCGGTTAAATCATTTTCATTTACATTTTTAGAATTAGGATTTGGACTTAAGGTAAGTTTTTCTTTTATTTCCTTCCGCAAATACCCCCATTCTGCATCACTATTTTCTAAATCTGACCCATTATAGTTTTCGTTGTTTGACATATTTTTTTATTCTACGCTCATACCCCGCAGGGCCGCAAGGCGTTCCTCTACTGGCGGGTGGGTAAGAAATAATTTGTGTAAAGCACTGGTCTTGCCCCCAAACGGGTTAGCAATATACAGATGAGCGGTCGCATTGTTGGCGCGAGCCACCGGCACCCCACTTTTAGCTATTTTTTCCAAAGCCAAGGCTAGCCCCTCTGGGTAGCGAGTGAGTAGCGCCCCCGAGGCATCGGCCAAAAACTCGCGCTTGCGAGAAATTGCCAACTGGATAAGACTAGCCGCGATGGGCGCCAAAATCGCGAGCACGATACCAATCACAATCAAAATCGCATTACCTTTACTATCTCTGTCTCCCCCTCCAGAAAAAGAAAAACGTAAAAAGAAGTCTGACAAGATCGCCACAAACCCGACCAGTACCACCACGACCGTTGAAAGCAACATATCGCGGTTACCAATATGGGCGAGCTCGTGCGCCACCACACCTTCTAGTTCATTTTTTTCCAGAATGGCTAGTAGCCCCGTGGTCGCTGCCACCACTGCATGCTCCTTGTCACGACCGGTCGCAAAAGCATTTGGTGATGGGTCGTCTACGACATAAAGTTTCGGCATCGGTAATCCGGCGGTAATGGCGAGATTTTCAGTTACAGTGTATAGGTCAAAAAATTCTTCTCTTGTTGCCGGCCGAGCGCCAGCCATTTTTAACACAATTTTGTCCGACCACCAGTAGCTCGCCACGTTCATAATAAGACTAAAAGCAACAGCGACAGGCAAAAGCCACGGCAGGTCTAAAGTAAAACCAAAGTACCAACCAAGACCGATCACTACCACCAAAAAGCCAGTCATTAAAAGCCAAGTCTTGGTAACATTTTTAGATTGTTCAGTATACAAAGTCGCCATCGTCCCTAAATTAAACCATTTTAAAGGAAAAAGAAAAGGCCAGCAAAAACCACCCCCAGTCTTACTGGGGGTGGTTTTTGCTGTTTGTATTTTTCTAAAACTTCACCTCCACTGGTTGGCGAGCTACCTCTTCCCCAGCTTCTAGCTCAAAAAACTCTCGTTTAGCAAATCTAAAAATACCAGCAATAATATTGGACGGGAAACTTTCAATCTTGGTGTTTAGGTCACGAACATTGCCGTTGTAAAAACGACGAGCGGCTTGAATTTTGTTTTCCGTATCACTTAATTCTCGTTGTAATTCCAGAAAATTTGTATTGGCTTTCAAATCGGGATAGCTTTCCGACACCGCAAACAGCGACTTGAGCGCCCCACTAAGCATATTTTCTGCTTGTTCTTGCTCTTTCACCGAACCAGCATTCATCGCAGCTGTACGTGCCTCGGTTACCTTTTCCAGCGTCCCCGCTTCATGAGCCGCATAACCTTTTACCGTATTAACCAAATTAGGAATAAGGTCATAGCGCCGCTTTAGCTGAACATCAATATCCGCCCAAGCTTCTTTGGTGCGATTGACCAAAGTGACAAAACCATTATAAGCCATCGCTAGCCACAAAACGACAACCACCACCAAACCAATAACGATATAAATAAGGATATCCATGGTAAAAATTTAATTATTTAACTACAAAATTAATCTTATATATTATACAATCTATAATATAAATATCAAGATGAATTTAGTTAACACTATAATTAAAAAAATTAAGTCTGGTGGGTCTAAAAATCCAATATTATTGCTGTTTTTATCGACTATTTGTTCTGCTGTAGTCTATGACTTAGAGGGACCTGAAAGTGCTTTGGTCATCTTATTCTTTATCCCGATAATCAGCCTAGTGCTAAATTGGAAGGGCTCAAAACTTTCATTGTTTTTTTCTTACTGGCTGGCGGGGACAATCTACCTAATCTATATCCTAAGATGGCATCTAGATACTTGGCCTTTAGATTCGATAGCCATCTATAATGACAATATCGCTTGGCTTATGATTATCTATAGCTGGCTAACACCCGCAATTATTGCCGGTATCTTGTGGGGCCTATGGTCTTTGGCTGTATATCAATTTCGTCATAAATCCACTTTTTTTCTAGCTATATTTATTACAGCGAGTTTTTTCGTCATAGAATTTGCCCGCTCTGTATTATTTTCTATCGTCTGGCTGGGATCAGAATCCTCAATCGGAGACCACCTATCTTACGGAGCATTAGGTTATGCTTTATCTGATGTTAGTATTCTCTCAACCCCAGCCTTCTTAATCGGGGTCTATGGCCTAAGTTCCCTAGCTATTTTTATAACCTATATCTTATATATCTGTCTTCTACGAGAAAAACCAAACGAATTTAGTATCAAAATAGTTTTAGTGGTTTTATTGTCTATACTTATTATTTTGTATTATTACAACCAGAATTTTCGTATACCAAAAAATTATTTAAGTCAGACTAATATATTAGCAGTATCCACCCCCACAAAAACTACCCCCTCCCTCTTACTCCAGAAAGCCATAAGCAATAACCCCAATCTGGATATAATAGTATTACCCGAAGATTCATCTCTTTTTGCTAGAGAAAGGAGTTTTAGCGATAAAGAATGGCAAGTTTTCTTTAGAAAAATACCAACTGAAAAAAGCTTATCGATTATTGACTCTGATCATCTTATTTTTTCTAAGTCCAACAAACAGGCGAGTGTCGCTTACCAAATATTCAATCATAAACCCTATATTGGATCATTCTCAGAAAAAATGGTTCTAGCTCCTCATGGAGAATATATTCCTTATTTTACTTCATTTATTCTTAAGCTTGGAGGGCAAAACGAGTTACTAAAAACGTATCGCAAGAGGAGAGAATTAGTGTCAGGAAGAATAACTAATCCAATGACAATAAATAATAAAGAAATTTTTATAGTACTGTGTTCCGAAATTATGTCCACCAAACGACTACGTCAGACAGGTAGTAATTCGCTGATAATTAATATGTCCTCATACGACTGGTTCTCAAGTGGGAGCTCTCTATACAGACAAACTAAAAAAGCATCAAAAATTCAAGCTGTTATTAAAAATAGTTACATTCTACACACCAATGATACAGAACCATCTTATTTAATAAATCCAAAAGGAAAAGACATCTTACATAAAAACACCGATACTATTAATGGTTATCTATATCAATTACCATAAATTAAAAGGGTCCAAACTGGACCCTTTTAATTACAACCTAAAAAATGTTTACTAATTTACTATCTGATCAGCCAACCATTCGTTTATATTAAACCCTGGTTTTAATACTTCAAAATCTTGAAGTAATATTTCTTGACCAGTTTCCATACCGACATTAAATATCGTAGAAACCATGCCCGTCTTTCTTGGTCCTTGACCAACCAACCTAGTCTGGCAGTTTACATCTTTTTCATTTGCCAAGGTAAAAAGTATATCTCCTATTCCTTCAACACAAGCTGCCTTATCTGGACCAGAGGAAGCTGCCACTATACACTTAACAAGATTATTCCTCAAAAGTTTACCGACCTGTTCAGTAATATCTGCGGCAAATATCTTTGGATTAGATGAAGTGGTTGAAGCTAGTTTTGCCAACTGATACTTACATTTTCTAACTATTTTATTTTTTAGACAGCCTTTACTATCAATACCATTTGTGTCATCGTAGCCATCAAATACATAAACCTCACCTTCCACAATATTTGAGCCAACCAAACTAGCAACCTCACTTTCCGTCATATTTGTAAAATCAGTATTTTTAAAGTCCGACTTAAAAGACACGGGTATTTTTACTCTTCGCGCATAGCCATATTTAGGCATTTGAACCGTTGGACAAGTTTTTTCTGCCCCAGCCGTAGCGGTAGACAACATATATCGCGATTCACCCGATTCCATATCTGTTAAAACAATTTTTCTGTCAGACGTGGAGCCAAATAAATACAAACCAAGACCAAAAAAACATAAAACGAGTATTAAATTAATCAACAAACACAACCGATGCTTACTTATGTAATCATTCATAATAAATAAAGTCTTCTTATAAATAATCTAATTCAAGAGTATATTAAATAAAATATTAAAAATAGTTAGTTATCCACCATAAACAAAAATTGCCCCTTGGGGCAATTTTTGTTGTTTATAAATTTACTAATTACTTTAATACCCCATCCCCATCTCCCCGCCATGGTTATGCGGTTCTTCTTTTTTTGGTATTTCAGTAATAGCCACGCCAATTGTCAGATAGTTGGCTGCTACCGACACCGCATTGGTAAAAGCAGTCTTGGTCACCTTTAGTGGGTCCACAATCCCCGCTTTCTTTAAATCCTCAATTTCATTTTTACTAGCGTTAAAACCAAGCCAGTTTTTATTGGATTTATCTTTTATCTCCCCTTTTTTATCTTTTAGATCTCCAATAATAGAAACTACCGTCTCACCACTATTTTCAATAATAGCCGAAAGCGGTGCTTGAGTTACCCGTCGTAATATTTCCCAAGCATGGAGCACTACATCATCGGTGGTCGACTTTTCCGCCATCGCTAAGCTAACATTAAACAAGGCAATACCGCCTCCGGGCACCACGCCTTGCTCCATCGCCGCCCGCGTGGCTGACACGGCGTCCTCCACCCTCTGTTTCAATTCTTTTTGAGCAGATTCGGTTGGAGCCCCAACTTTTATTACCGCTACCCCACCCGAGAGTTTACCCAAACGCTCAACCAACTTTTCTTTATCATATTTAGATTCAGTTTTTTCAATCTGGGCCTTTAGTTGATTGACCCTATTTTCAATCTCATTTTTTTTGCCTTTACCACCAACAATCACGGTTGCATCTTTAGAGGCAATAACCCGTCGGGCGCGACCAAGATGTGACAATTCTGCACTCTCTAGCTTAAGACCAAGAGACTCGGTAATCAGCGTCGCTCCGGTAACAATAGCAATGTCCTCCAACATCTCTTTGCGACGATCGCCAAACCCAGGGGCTTTAATAGCTAAACTATTAAAAATACCGCGGATTTTGTTTAGCACCAAAGTGGTAAGGGCCTCACCCTCAACATCTTCAGCAATGATAACCAAATCTTTTTTACCCCCTTGAGCCATTTTCTCAAGCAAAGGCAAAATCTCTTTAATAGAGCCGATCTTTTTATCGGTGACAAGAATAAATGGATCACTATATTCAGCTTCCATTTTATCAGGATTGGTGACCATATAAGGTGCAATATAGCCCTTATCAAACTGCAGACCTTCTACCACTTCTGAAGAATTAGAAATGGTATTGGAATCTTCAATAGTGATTACCCCTTCTTTACCGACAGTTTTGAAAACACCGGCAATCAACTCTCCAATCTCGGCATCCTTGGCCGACAAAGTAGCGACTTCTTTTATTTTGCCCGCATCTTTCACGGCTTCGGCCTGATCTTCTAGTGAAGAAATGATTTCTTCACTACCCTTTTTTATTTCATCAGCCAAACGAATAACATTGAAACCACGATCGGCAATCGCCTTTTCCCCTTCCTCAATCAGAGCTTGCGCTAAAATAATAGAGGTCGTAGTACCATCACCCACATTGTCATTGGTTTTGTCGGCCGCCTGCTTCAACAGATTAGCACCAAGATTTTCAAACTTATCTTCCAATTCTATTTCTTTAGCTACCGTCACACCATCAAGGGTAACCTGTGGAGCACCATAGCTTTTTTCTATTACCACGGCTCGGCCTCGTGGACCAAGGGTCATTTTTACCGCTTCAGAAAGCTGGTCTATGCCTCGCTTTAAAGCCTTCCGCGCTTCATCATTAAAATAGATTTTTTTGGCCATAACTATTCTTCAATAATTGCTAATATGTTGGACTCGCTGACGATTAAATATTCAGTGCCGTCTACCTTTATTTCATCAGGACCATATTTGGAAAATAGCACCCGCTGACCTTTTTTTACTCGCAAAGGAATAATCTTTCCATTTTCATCAAATTTACCCTCACCCACCGCTACCACAATACCCTCTTCTGGGCGTTCTTTATTGACCGTATCGGGAATAATAATCCCCGAAGCACTAGCACTTTCATTTTTGGTATCCACTGGCTCAATGAGCACCTTGTCGCCCAAAGGGACAATTTTTACTTTACTTTTTGCCTTTTTCATAGCGCTTTAGTACGGCTAAAATAGCCGATTTTAGGATTATATTCTTGTAATGCAAGCGTATTATAGTGAGATCGAACCCGACCGTCAACGCTATTTGCTTTTATCTTTGGTTCTGATATACTAGGTCAAACAAGCTAAGAAATGGAAACTCTCGCTTCGCTACTGCCTTGGATTCAAATCGTCCTGTCAGTTGCCCTCATCGCTCTCATATTATTGCAACAGAATGACTCCAGCTTAGGAGATGCTTTTGGTGGTGGTGACTCTGCTACTCACGCTCATCGCAAACGAGGGGTAGAAAAAATGATTTTCAACAGCACTGTTATAGTGGCCATTTTGTTTGTCTTGTCTACGGTCATCTCTCTTTTAATCTAGTAATCTAGAAGTTGGATATTTATCCAAAATTGTTTAGTTTTTACCTAAAACACGTCTTAAAAAATATTTTAGAATTAATTTACTCGCTAGTTCATGCCGTCTACAACCGAGCTTCATCAGGCAGTACGCTCTCTAACACTGCGTCAAAAACTTTTTGCTTCGGCTTTTTTCCTTGTCGGTAGTCTTTCTCTACTGATGGCCTTTTGGCTCCTAAATGAGTCCACCTTAGTGGAAGTTCCCGAAGAAGGTGGCTCTATGGTAGAAGGTGTTATTGGAGCACCACGTTTTATTAACCCACTACTGGCTATTTCTGATACCGATCGCGATCTGGTTGCCCTAATTTATTCAGGGCTTCTAAGAAAAACCGCCGAAGGAGAATTGATCCCCGATTTGGCTGAACACTACACCATATCTAAAGACGGTCGCGAGTACACCTTTGTTTTGAAAGACAATTTAACTTGGCACGACGGCATTGCTTTGTCAGCCGCCGACGTGGCTTATACAGTTAATATTCTTCAAAATCCAATCACCGGCAGTGTTCGTAGTTCAATTTGGCAAGGAGTGAGCACAAAAGTGGTCAATAAAAAAACCATAATTTTTACCACTCCCGAACCAAGATCATCGTTTCTAAACCAATTAACCACCGGCATAATGCCGGCCCATATTTGGAAAGACGTACCAATGGACAGCTTTGCTTTTAGTACTCACAACGAACTACCGGTTGGGTCGGGTGCATATATGATCGCCGACATCAAAAAAACTAGTACTGGAGTACCCGAATACTACGACTTGGTTCCATTTACCAATTTTTCTCTTGGTCGAGCCCATATTAGCCAAGTTCGATTTTCTTTTTTTCCTAATGAAAATGATTTATTAGAGGCCTATGATGATGGAAAAATAGACAGTCTATCGGGTATCGCCCCCACCACCGCCATTAGGCTCGCTCGCACCGGTTCCAACGTAAAAACCGCCGCTCTACCACGAGTCTTTGGCATCTTTTTCAACCAAAATCAAGCTGAATTATTTACACAAAAAGAAGTCCGCGAAGCCCTATCTCTAACTCTAGATAAAAAATACATCGTTTCTAATATTCTAAAAGAATACGCTACAGCCATAGATGGACCACTACCACCGGGCGCCTTTGGTTATCAAAAGGCCGATTTACCATCGACCCCATTAAACAGCCGACTGGCTACGGCTCAAAAAATGTTAGACGGGGCAGGTTGGACAAAAAATAGCGACGGCATTTTGACCAAAAAAGGTGCCAAAGCAAATTATATTTTAGAGTTTACTATTACGACCGCCGACACTCCGGAACTAAAGGCGATTGCCGAACTAGCCAAAACCCAATGGGAAAGACTGGGGGCTAAAGTTGAAATTCGAATATTAGATCAGTCTGCCCTCCAACAAAATGCGATCAGGCCACGCAAATACGATGTTCTTCTCTTTGGTATGGCGACCGGCTTAGAGGGTGATTTATATCCATTTTGGCACTCCCATGAACGGCTAGACCCCGGACTAAATGTCGCCATGTATACCAACCCCGCTGCCGACAAACTCTTAGAGAAAGCACGCATCGAAACAAACGAAGACCTGAGGAAAAAAGATATTACTGAACTCTATCAAATTATTAAAAAAGACATACCAGCTATTTTTATTTACAGTCCAAACTTTGTCTACATTGTCCCCAAACAGATAGCGGGGTTTGATTTAGGAAATATTAGCTCCCCTGCCGACCGACTACTTCCTCTCTATCAAGCTTATACTGAAACCCAAAAAATATGGCCATTTTTTGTCACCAACCGCCCAGAAAATATTAAGGAATTAAAAGATTAGAAAATTTATTTAAAAATTATTTAGAAAGAAATTTATGCCACCGAATTCAAAACCAACTCCCAATAAAAGCCAGCCCCACCGTTCATATGGTCGCCCTCGTCGACCAGCTTTGTCTACACCAAGCGAAAAATCAGCTGGCGGACAACCAAGTAGCCCTAAACCATCTACACCAAAGACTGGAGCCAATCGCAGACCACACCCAAGACGGTCGGGCAGTGGTGAACGTTATGAAACCGCCCGACCAGCTAAAGCTATTCCGCCAATTAGTGAAGGGGTGATCCGCATTATTCCACTTGGTGGAGTAGAAGAAATCGGTAAAAATATGACCGCCATTGAAATGGGCAACGACATTATTATTATTGATGCCGGTCTCCAATTTCCTGACGACTCTGCCCCGGGGGTAGACTATATTATTCCAGACACAACCTACCTAGAAACAAACAAAAGTAAAATAAGAGGTATGGTTGTTACCCATGGCCACCTAGACCACATTGGCGGCATTCCTTATGTTATGCCAAAAATCGGTAACCCTCCTATCTACACCAGCACCCTGACTGCTGTGATGATAAAAAAACGACAGGAAGAATTTTTACATTTACCTAAACTTATTATCAACACCGTTGATCAAAAAGACACCATTAGGTTGGGTAATTTTAAGTTACGCTTTTTTGGTGCCACTCACACTATTCCCGACACCCTAGGTCTCATTATTGAAACCCCTTACGGCAATATTATTATGACGGGGGATATAAAAATTGAGACCAAAGACAATATTCCCCTACCCTTTGAGGTTGAAACTTACGAAAAGCTCGGCCGTGAAAAAAACCTACTTTTAGTAGCCGACTCCACCAATGTTTGGAAAGAAGGTTTTTCTTTTCCCGAGAAAGAAGTGCACGAAAACTTAAAAGCTCTGATTAGAGATGTTCCGGGGCGAGTCATCGTCTCAACTTTTGCTTCACTTTTTGATCGACTGATTTTTGTTATCCAAGCCGCAGAAGTCCTAGGCAAAAAAGTGGTCGTGGAAGGCCGCTCTATGAAAACCAATGTTGAGATAGCCAAAGAGCTGGGCATACTTAAGGTCAAAGATTCTACCATGATTGGGTCAGAAAGAATGGAAGAATATCCCGACAACAAATTGGTTATACTCGCCACAGGCGCTCAGGGAGATGAATTTGCCGCGATGATGCGTATTTCCAACAAAACTCACAAATATGTAAAGCTACACAAGGGCGATACTGTTCTACTGTCTAGTTCGGTGATCCCTGGTAACGAAAAAAATGTCGAAAAACTCAAAGACAACCTTGCGCGTCAAGGAGCAAAGATCCTCCACTATGGAGTTGCCAATATTCACTCATCTGGTCACTCTTACCGCGGTGAGATGGAATACATCCACAAAATGATCAAGGCCAAATTCTTTATCCCTGTCCACGGCAACCACTATATGCTCCGCGAACACGAAGATTTGGCCGAAAGAATGGGTATGAAAGAAGGAACCATTGTCGTGCCTGACAATGGTATGGTTATAGAAATTGGCGACAATGGCAATAAAATAACCACCCTAAAAGAAACTGCTCCTAGCAAGGTGGTAATGATAGACGGCTTAGGAGTGGGCGATGTTCAAGAAGTGGTCATTCGCGATCGCCAACTATTATCCCAAGACGGTATGTTTGTTATTATTGCCACCATTGATGTTAAAACCGGCAAAGTCCGCAAGTCGCCCGATATTATTTCTAGAGGTTTTGTCTACCTAAAAGAATCGCAAGATATGCTACACAACGTTCGTGGCTTAATAAAAAAGACTATTGAAGATTCAACCAGTAAAATGCACCCGATAAATTTTGACTATGTCAAAAACGCGGTCCGTGAAGAAGTGGGACGTTTTCTATTTCAGAAAACCCACAAACGACCAATTATTTTACCTGTTTTGATTGAAGTATAGGTTATAATATAGTTCAGCTGGTCTGACCCAGACCAGCTGAACTAAAATGTCTGCCAACATATCTAGCAACTCAAAAAATCTGCGCCGTAGTGTTTATGCGGCCGGACTTTTTTTGACTTTGACCTCCTCCTTGGTCTCTTATATTAACTCTAGCTTTTTAGCGTCCTTAATTAATGAGAAATGGGTGGGAATAATTTATATTTTAGCTTCGGTTATTACTATTGGAAGTTTTTTTTACTTACCCATATTAATCTCTAAAATAGATTTAAAGAAAATTTTACTCTGGTTAGCAATTATTACTACCACCAGTATTCTCGTTATCGGCCTAGTGTCCAAGCCGGCTATCATCATCCTTGGTCTATTTATTTTTTATTATGTCACCGGCGCCCTCTTGCGCTACAGCTTAGATTTATATTTAGAAACCACCTCATCTGACAAATTGACTGGCGGTATTCGCGGCTTGTTTTTAACTGCTATAAATTTTGCTTGGCTTATTTCTCCATTTTTAGCTGGCTTATTGCTAGACGGTCACGAAAGGTACCAAATTGTTTACCTCGGAGCCGCCATAGCTGGCCTACCTTTAATATTTTTAATATTTTACGGCTTAAAACCACAAAAAATCTCCTCCCTAAATCAAACCAGCAAACTAGGGACCACTATCACTGAACTCTGGCAAGCGAAAACGGGACCCAAATGTGATATTCGCAACATTATCGCCATTGATTTGATTTTAAATTTTTTCTACGCCCTCATGGTGGTTTATACTCCAATCTATCTTCATTTACATTTAGGTTTTTCTTGGGATGAAATCGGTATTATTTTCACTATTATGCTTTTACCTTTCATTCTTTTAAATTACCCGATTGGATTTTTAGCTGACAAAAAAATAGGCGAAAAAGAAATTCTAATAGTGGGGCTTTTGGTTATGGCTGGCGCGACTATTTCCTTATCATTTGTTTGGTCGTCTAGCCTACTGGTATGGGCTCTAATTATGTTTTTATCTCGTGTCGGAGCAGCCTCTGTGGAAACAGCCAAAGAAATATACTTATTTAAAAAAATTGATAGTGGTGATACCTCGGTTTTGTCTCTCTCGCGAATGATGATATCTTTTTCTTATATCATCGGGCCGGCTTTTGCCACTATTTTTTTAACCCTATTTGATTTTCGGTTTATCTTCGTCGGCTTAGGCTTAATAACCCTGACTGGACTTATTTTTGCCACCGCCTTAACTGACACCAAATAGTTGTAGTTGCAAAAAAAAATAAAAAAGATTAAAGTAGAAAGTTGAACTCGGTCAGTGAGGCCGAGACGAACGAACTTGGAGGAGTTCAGACTATGCACAGACGCAAAAAGGTTATTTGCAAACACCGAATGATGGTTATCGGGACGCTAGAACTGAAGGCCAGCCAGATCCCGAACATCGGGGGTGGCATCAACATCTCCGGTGCGATTGAGCGCGGTGGTGGTCATTTCAGGGTCGTCGACCGTCATGGTCATGCTGACCGCGAGACCATTGTCCTGCAGCGGCTGGGCGATGTGGACAAGATCCACACAATCCACCCGCTCACACCTATTCCCGTTCTGAAGCTGGAACCAGACGCCGCCCAAGAACTGGAACTGGCCGTCGAAGTATCATAGGCCACGAACTCCTTATCAGCCCCTACTGGAAAACTTTCCGGTCGGGGTTGGTTTTAAATTGGCCACCAAACTTACTTCATCAATCGGCGCAACTGACAATATTCACATTTAGGCTCATCACAAAATTTGTCCCAAAATTTAAGGGCTAAAATTTCTTCCGCCGTATCCTTAATCACAATTTTCAATTTATCTACCTCGGCAAAAGGAATTTCAAATTTTTCTTTTTTATACTTACCACTATCACTCGGCTCTACAAAATCTATCTCGCCAGAAACCATTTGATACTTACCATCCTCAAACAAATCAAGTAAAATTTTATAAAATACCAACTGACGAAAATAGTTTCCATCGGCATCTTTAGTCTCACCCAACAGCTGGTTCCGACTCTTTGGTTTACCGGTTTTATAATCCACCACGTTAACAGTGGCGCCATCGCCTAAAAATTCCACCTTGTCTAAATTACCCACCAATCTAATATTTGGTTCCAGCAATACGCCTTTTATCTTAAATTCAGTCAAAACATTCAAGTTAAAAGTACCCTGATATTGTTTATACCAACCGCTTAAAGCTTTTTTACCTTTAGCTAAAGTTTCCGCAAGATTGGCTCCAGATATAGGCTGAGCTTGGAGATGAAATTCAAAACTCGCCAACAAAGAATCTTCACTTATTTCACGATCCTTTGCCCTCATAAACACGTCTTGCAACGCTCCATGAATAGCCAGACCATACAGCTGATGTTTTTCTGGCACAGCCGGCAACCGAATTAAATTCCGGTAAAAATATTGCCAAGGGCAAGTCAAATAATTGTTTAAAGCGGTCACGGACAAACCTTGGTTTTGAAACAATTCCCCAATAAACTGGACATCATTTAGGCTACTAGTATTAACTGTTTTTTCCGGCAATAAAAATATCGCACGTTTTTCTTTGCTCTCAATATTCCAGCTATCTACCTCAAGATATTCAACGAGCTTTGGATCAAGATCGGCAATAAAACGACAGGGTATTTGCTCCTTACCAGTCTCCCCAACTGTGGCATAGGTTATAGTAACAACTTCTTTAGCCCTAGTTAAAGCCACATAAAACAATCTCCTTTCGTCATCATCGGCCTCAGATTTTAGAGTGTCCAAGCTGTCCTCTGATAAATTGTAAACACCCGCAAGCAACTTTAATTTATCGCGATTGTGCCGCCCTCCAAAGTGTCCATCGTAAGCACCAACTATATAAACATGGCCAAATTCCAACCCTTTAGCTTTATGAGTAGTTAAGAGGCGAATTTTTCCCTTTTGGGCACCATGTCTTTTCTTTTTGACTAAAACTTTATGTTTTTTAGCAATAGAAACAAAAGCTAAAAAATCAACTAGGCGGGCCTCAGGTTTACTCTCAACCACCAAAGCCAGTAAATCAAAAAAGTTTGACAGAGTCTCCAGACGATCGCGAGCTTTTTGGTCAGTAACAATAAATTCTATCAACCGTGATTCTTTTAAAATATTTTCAGCAAAATCTAGCAAATTACTATTTTCACTCGCTATTTTCCACTGCGACAACTTGGCGAAAATCTCTGGGGTCGAGTCATTTAAAACATTAACAATCGGTATTTTTTTCTCACCAGCGGTGCGAATGTAGGTATAAGCCTCAAGCGGGGCAATACCAAAGAAATCAACATGTAGTAAGCGGGCAATCTTTTCATCATTACCAAAATCGGCCAAGGCCTCAAAAACAACAAGAAGTTTTTGAACATCAAGGTCGGATAGTAAATCATCGTCAGATTCAACAATGATCGGCAGATCAAATTTACGCAAAACCGAGGCTAAAAAAAAGGCATCACGGTTGTCACGATAGAGTACGGCGATATCATCGGCGCTGGCCCCTGACAATAATTTAGCTTTTATATCTTCGGCGACATAAAAATATTCCGACAAGACCGAATCAAAACCACCAACTTTCACCAAATGGTTGTCGCCAGCCTTCTCAGATTGGAGCGCCTTTTTCCCCGGCAGCAACGCTTCAGCTTGATCCAATATTTTCTGCCCCGAACGATAGTTGGCAACCAAAGTAACAACCTTGGCTTTGGGGTAAAGACGAGAAAAGTAAAAAAAGTTTTCCAATGACGCTCCCTGAAAACGAAAGATAGCCTGCTTTTCATCGCCGACCACAAAAAGATTTGGGTTAGAATGAAAGCCCACAATTAACTCTAAAATTTTATTTTGAGCATTATTAGTGTCTTGATGTTCATCTACCAAAATATACTGGTGCTCCTCTTGAAGCATAGAAAGGAGGGTCGGGTTTGATTTTATTTCACGCAAAACTTCCATGATCATATCGTTAAAATCATAAAGTTTGCGCTCACTCAAAGCCTTTTCGTATGCTTCATAAATTAGGGCTAGTTCTAGATTTTTCTCAATCTCTCGACGAAGTTTTTCATAAATCTTTTTTATTTTGCCCTTGTAGGCACCTTTGTCATGATAAAGATCGGGTATTTTAAAATAATTAAGATCAGAATCTTTGCAAATTTTTTGATATTCATCGGCCGTAACACCTTCACGTTTTAGCTCACCAATAGTAGAAACGATTGTCTTAATATAGTAAAAAGGGTCACCGAAAGGGCGTAAAACTTTTAGGGTCGCTTCCTCAACAATTTTTTCCACGATACCAATCTGGTCTATTTCAGTAATACTAGTTGAGCCAATAATTCGCGGGAATTCTTCGGGATAACTTTTAATAACATCATTACAAAAACTATGGAAAGTGCTAATAACCACCTGATAGGCCCGACTACCCACCACGGTGGCCAGTCGCTCACGCATATTAGACGCCGCGTTTTCAGTAAAAGTCAGCGCCAAAATCTGTTCTGGTGCCGTGTCGGTTTGACGCAAAATATTAGCGATCCGCAAAGTAAGAATCTGGGTTTTGCCAGTACCGGGGCCAGCAATAACCATTACCGGCCCATCAATAGCGTCTACAGCCTCTTTTTGGGCAGGGTTGAGCCTCTTATATTGTTCTTTGAAAACTTCATCGTTTACCATGGCGCCAGTATACCACCTCTTGAAAAGCTTGAGGAATGGTGTTTAATATACAGCAGAAAGGAGGGACTATGAGCCAACATCGCCATAGTAGCCACCAACACCGGCGGACATCACTTCTAAAGAGAGCCAGAAACGGCGTAGTAAATGCCGTCCTGTTTATTTTTTCTCTCCTCGAAGATTTCTTTCGAGGCAAAGGAGCAAAATCCGCCGACGAGCTCGACCCCGAGCTCAGTTTTGAGAAAAAGCAATGACGGCCCGGAGACCACCTGTTTCCGGGCTATTTGTTTGAGATATTATCCCTAATCTGCTAGATTTAAACTAATAAGAAATTAACTTTTTAATAAAATGCTGCACGAAAAAATAAAAGGAGATATGAAGGAGGCGATGAAAGCTAAAGACGCTACTCGCCTATCGGTCGTTCGTGGTCTATTGTCGGCCTTTACCAATGAAGCAGTTGCCAAAGGCAAGCGCCCCGATGAAATGCTGACCGATGACGAAGTCTTAGCTGTCTTAAAACGAAGCGCCAACCAGCGTAAAGACGCCGCCAGCCAATATCGCGACGGTGGGCGCCCCGACCTAGCCGAAAACGAAGAAAGTGAACTTGTCATTATTCAAGCCTATCTACCAGAGATGATGAGCCGAGCTGAAATAGAAAAAATTGCCACGGCTAAAATTGCCGAACTAGGAGCAGATAAATCTAAAATGGGCCAGCTGATTGGTTCTATTATTAAAGAAACCGCCGGACGAGCGGACGGCGGTGAAGTTAAAAAAATAGTTGAAGACCTGTTGGGCTAAATTAAATCAATCTAACTAAGGCAGGTCGTTCGCGCCCACCGTTTCGCTTTCTAAAGTAGACACACCCCGAACCGCGTCCCGCAAAGCGTGGGCTTGAACTTTTTCTTCATCTTTTTCTTCAATTATTTTTTCTTCTTCTTCCTTCCTGAGCGAAGAAAAACCAAACAAGGAAAAAACAATAATGGCGCCAATAACCGTGGCGCAGAGATCTACTAAAAACAAAGTTAGCGCCCCTGAAACAATCAGCCTATCGGTCATTACCGTCCCAATACCCACCGCACAAAGTGGGGGCAAGAGTGATACGGAAACAGCTACCCCAGGGAGAGTGGCTGATAAATCTTGTTTAACCCAAGAGTAAGCCACCGCCACCCCCGAAACAAAAGATATAATAAAAAAGATAAGGTCTGGTTGAATACGTGACAAGATTTCTTCCCCTACTTCATCGCTAGCAAAAACAAAAGCTGTCAGTAGTGATACCAAAAAAACCATCGTCACCGAACGTAAAATAATTTTTATTCCCCGCCCCATCGCCCGCGGCGAAGATGTTACCACCCCCATCGCCAAAGACAACAGTGGAAATAAAATAGGAGTAATCAAAACACCCCCCACCGTAATACTGGCGTTGTTGGTTATTAAACCCAATGTTGCAATAAAAGAAGCTAAAGCCAACAAAAAATAATAATCGGCTCGCGCGTGGCTCTCGTGTAACAATTGTGACAATGTTTTTTGTTGCTCAATAAAACTAGCAACGAAAAAAGTTTTAAACATGACTAGGATCTTATCCAGATATTGTAACAGATTTTTAAATTACAAACGATTTTATTTTGTGGAAAGTGTGTTACTAATCTGCTAGACTCAGGTTGTCTGGTCCAATTACTGGCCACACCTCCGATATCTTAAAAAACCAAATTCATTATGATTGAAAAAAATAAAGACAAACCAGTCCGCTTAAACAAGTATCTAGCCGACCACTACCCCCTCACCCGTAGGGCGGCCGACCTGATTATTGAAAAAGGTAAAGTTAAGATCAACGGTCGCTTAGCAAAACTAGGCCAATTGGTGCACCCCAATGATAAGGTAAATATTGAAGAAAAAGCGGCTCGCCCCGCCTACCGTTATTTTGTCTATCACAAACCAGCGGGTATATCCACCCATTCTTCTGGCGACGATAAGGGTATTTTAGATATTCTACATCTACCCATTAAGGCCTTCCCAATTGGCCGACTTGATAAAGATTCTCGGGGTCTAATAATTTTGTCCGATGACGGCCGACTAGCTGGCGCCCTACTTTCGCCCCAACATAAACACGAAAAAGAATATATCGTAACCACCGACCGCACTGTCACTCCAGACATAATGAAGCGCTTGGCCCTTGGGGTGATTATTGAAAATTACCGCACTAAAAAAGCTAAAACAGTAAAAACTAAAGATAAAGAATTTTCTATTATCCTCACCGAAGGTAAAAAACACCAAATCCGCCGAATGTGTGCCGCCCTGTCTTTGCAGGTAAAAGATCTGGTGCGTGTGCGCATTGAAAATATAAAATTAGCTAAACTACCCGAAGGTGAAGCGCGAGAACTGTCTGGAGCAGAACTAGAAGAATTTTTAAAACTAATCGGACTAGCCAAATCTTAATCTATCCACAATTAAATATTGAAAAATAAGCTCTTTTTGCTATAATTGCACGCAGAACATCGGCTAATACAATAAGAAAACGTGGCTAGTCCACCTAACAGCCGACAAAAGATCTTTAGCTAGTATAACAGCGCGCTTAGGCGTATTTTTTATTTTTAAAAAGTCCACTTGAGCGCTATTTGAGGCAAGGAGCCGGCTCGAGAGACGCCGGTTTTTTGCACCCAAAGCAAAGTCCAAACTATATTGACAAAATTAGCCATATGGTCTATAATAGATATAGAGTCCAAAGCTGGAGGGCATAAAAATGGACAAAGGTCTCGAGAGAGAAATATTCACCCACCCAACACATCCTGGCCTCCCCATTACCGGCCGCAGGGTCGCCCAAGACGAGATTCTGAGGGCGAGCGACCTCAGACCCAGTGACTGCGGTTGCTGGCGGGAATGCGAGCGCCCGGGCACATTCGCCGGCGAGTCGTACTGGGTCCGCCCCGCGGACCGTGACCACCACTGAAACTAGAAGGCCCCAAAAGGCCGGGACCCACCCTTGGGTTCCGGCCTTAATTTTTTAAATAAACTTGTTTACTGCCTTTTGTGTTTAGCTCTTTCCGCCTCAGTTAAATATTTTTTACGCAGACGAGTACTCTTTGGGGTAATTTCTAAATATTCATCATCAGCCATTATCTCTAGTCCCCGCTCAATCGTAATGGGAAAAGGTGGAGTAAGATATATTTTGTCATCTGAACCAGATGCCCGCATATTGGTCAATTGTTTACCCTTGGTCGGGTTAACCGCCATTTCTTCTCCTTTAGAGGTATTGCCCACAACCATACCCTCATACACATCTTCACTTGGTGCAATATATAAAGTGCCACGAGTCTGTAAATTCGCCAGAGAAAAACCAAGTGCTTTACCCGAAGCCATAGAGGTCATAGACCCTACAGCTCGCTTTTCTATTTCCCCTGCATAAGGTCGGAAGCCCAACACGCGACTAGCAAAAATACCCTCACCCTTGGTATCAATCACAAACTGTCCGCGATAACCCAAGAGACCGCGGGTTGGCCCCTCTAAGGTGAGCCGAACCACATTACCATCGGTCTTCATATTGGTCATATGAACACCCCTTTTGCCTAATTTTTCAATAACCGCTCCCTGAACCTCGCTCTGTATTTCAATCGTCACCTCTTCAAATGGTTCCGACTTTACGCCGTCTACCTCCTTAATAATAACCTGTGGCTGTGACACCGATAATTCAAAACCTTCTCGGCGCATATTTTCCAAAAGCACTGCAATATGGAGCTCGCCCCGACCGTAAACTTTCATATCGTCACCAGAAAAATCTACCCTCAAGCCGACATTTACTTCCAATTCTTTTTCTAAACGCTCGCGAATCTGTCGACTGGTAACATATTTACCTTCTCGTCCACCAAAAGGCGAGTCATTAACCAGAAAATTCAAAGCAATGGTGGGTTCATCCACATGAATGACCGGCAAAGCCTCTGTGCTAGGATCATCGGCAATAGTGTCACCAATATATATTTCCGCCAGACCAGCTACCATGGCAATATCCCCCGCTTGCGATTCTTTTACTTCTTTACGTGCTAAACCATCAAAGGTAAAAAGTTTAGTAATTTTTCCCTCCTTGGTGGTGCCGTCAGCTTTTTTAATATAAACCTTAGATCCATCTTTCATTACGCCTTCATAGACACGGACAACCGCCAAACGACCAAGAAAATTGTCATAAGCCAAATTAAAAGGTTGAGCTTTTAGTGGAACGGCCACTTCGTGAGGAGCCGGCAAAACATGCTCTAAAATAGTATCAAGCAGTGGCTCTAGATTTTTTCTTTCGTCGTCTAGTTTTTTCATCGCCACCCCATCTTTACCAATGGCGTAAACTGTCACGAAATCTAATTGTTCGTCACTAGCCCCCAGCTCCATAAAAAGTTCCAATACTTCATCGTGAGCGCGCGCACAATCAGCTGCGGGTTTATCAATTTTATTTAAAACCACAATCGGCTTGTGGCCAATCTCTAGAGATTTTTTAAGAACAAAACGAGTCTGAGGCATTGGCCCCTCTTGCGCGTCTACCACCAAAAGCACCGAGTCAATTGAGCGCAGCACCCGCTCCACCTCAGAACCAAAATCCGCGTGCCCTGGGGTGTCTACAATATTTATTTTAGTCCCCTTGTAGTTGACCGAAGTATTTTTAGCATAAATAGTAATACCCCGCTCTCGCTCTAAAGCATTAGAGTCCATAGACACTCCTTCTTCTACCATTCCGGTCTCACGCATAATAGCGTCGGTCAGAGTGGTCTTTCCGTGGTCCACGTGGGCAATAATCGCAATATTTCTTGTTTCCATAAAAAATTGGCCTTCCGGCCTAGTAACCTCATAATACATCAAAAAAGGTCTAAAGTCAAAGAAAAAGGCTCCTTAGAAAAAGCTATTTTCCCGCAAAAGAAAACCGCCCTCCAACTCGGTTTTCTTGGTTGGGAGCGGTTAAGTCAAAACAAAAGCCTAAGGAGGTCCATCAGCTCTTCATGATGATGGACGATCGGGTAACCGTAAGCAGCCAGCTGCTGGCGCGAGGAAAACCCGCTCGTGATAGTAAACACATACTGCACCCCAGCAAGCTCGGCTTCCTCAATATCCCGACCCATGTCAGTAACAAAGAGGATGTTGGCGGGAGCAATCTTCATCTCTTCGGCGATTTGCAGAAAGGCAGCCGCCTTTCTTTCCCCGCCGTAAGTAGCAGAAACAAAATCTGCCAGTCCAGCGTGACGCCCGATTTTCTCAATCGTCAGGGCGCGGTTGCAAGCGCTAGCGAAATGAATCGGCAACCCTCGCTCGGAGAAGTAGCTCAACACTTGCCTCGCCCCCGGCCGCTCGGGATATTCGGCGAGACAAAAGAAGTCGTCAAGAGCAAGAAGCAGTTCCTCACACTTCTCTGCTGGCACCCCGCGCGCTACCAGCATGTCACAAAAAGAACCGAGGTGGTTTTGTTGGTACCAATCAAGGCTGATCGGCTCTCCACCAAAAAGAGTAAGGGCTTGGTTGGTCGCCCAAATACTCCCCGCCTCCGAGTCTAGTATCACCCCGTCAACATCAAACACCGCCACCCTGATCGCAATGTCTTGGGCTAGACGCCGAAACTCTCTCACCAAAGCCTCATTTTCAATAGTCACTTTCCGGTCCTCCTTTTTTCTACCAAAATAACTAACACGTATTTATTAAAATGTAAAGTATACCGTTTACCCTACTTTAAGCTTTCACAAACATATCCATCATTATCACTATCTAGCTTGTGGGGATCAGAGACAGGACCACCGCAAGTCTCAAAAACTTCTTGCGCCTTAATCTGGGTTGAAAAATCAGTACAATTATAGACATTACGATCACAAACATAATTTTCCCCACCCCCTGCCACGCTCCGCGTGGCAGGGGGTGGGCTCTCTTTTGTTATTATCTTATTGTTTTCGCACACCCCAGTGGCCCACAAACCTTTTTTCAGTTCACGAGCTTCCCTTTCCGCCAACTTAAATTGCGCCTGATATTGGTAAGGTAGGTGATAAGTGTACTCGTAAGCAAATCCTTCACCTATCATTAGTTTATTAAAATTAGTCCCGTCAGCTAAAAAAATATAGCGCAGCAGCCGGCCATATTTATCACGTTCACCTTGGCTTGGGTCGGCTTCTAGTTGTACCACTTTCCCAGTCAACACCGCTTTGGCTTTATTAGAAGCCTCTTTACCAAAACATTCCACCGCCTTCCTCGGGTCTACTGTCTCAGGTGTATTTATCCCGATCAAACGCAAAGTTTCTACTTTGCCATTTATATTTACCACCACCGTATCTCCATCTACCACTTTTACCACCTGATAGTTATTTAATACTTTTGACCCTAAAGACGTAGGACTGGTCAATATCGCTTCCACCGCCGTTTTCACGGTACTAGTCGCCACCGTCGCCGGTGTCTCAGATTGAACTCTCGTCTCCAGCCCCGCCGGCAAAACAACAGAAAAAAATATGATCAGTAAAATCAAACCAGCACCGACCAACAAAGTATTTCTCATCCCCCAATCCGGTTGTTAAATAATCCCACTCGAGATTGATTGGAAAAAAACCTATTAAGTACTAAAAATAGCAGGCCGATGGAAAAAATAATCCCTGCTGGTATCGCGGCCAATCCAAAAACAATAGCTTCTCCTATCCCTTCCCCACCACAGCTGATGCGAGTAAGACAGCCCAAGAAAGGAATGGAACCTATGAGCAGAATTATTGTGGATGAAAAATGCAACCACAAAGCGATATTTTGCATTTTAGTAACCACGCTCTTCTCTATTGACTTGCGTAAATAAAAAATTCCGACTGGAAAAACCAGAAGCAAAATAGCCAACGAAGGCAAAATTCCTGAAACCAACCAGCGGTTAGCTATTTCGCCCGATGTCGTTCCTGACTGAAAGCTAAGATTCATGACACCCTGGCGAGTGTCCATCATGAACCCCGATACAACGAAAAGTGATATAACAATAATGAATACCCCCACTAATAGCATTAGTACTGACTTTTTCATAAATTTAGTAAGTTATTAATCTATCTGCTTTTAATTATACTATTTAAAACCAAAACAAAAAACGCGGGCTAGATTTGAAGGCGTATACACCTTCAAATCTAGCCCGCCTCATCACCATTCTTTATTCCGGCCACAAAAGGCAATCACTCCTGCCAAAAACACCGACCCCCACAACAGGAGGTTCACAATCATCGCTCCTTTGTCCATCATGAGATTTTCCTCCTTTTTCTATCCTGTGACCATAGTACAAAAATTAGTGTTAAGATACAATCATGAATCTAAAAAGGCTTGGACTAATAATTTTAGTTATCACAACTGAGAAAATTATATAAGTCCACAAAATCATTGACCCCCACAATTTTTAGTAATCAATCTACTGTTTTGAAATTGAAAACTAATCCCCGCTTCTGTTTGTATGCCTCCGGCAAGGTAAAGTAATTTTATCGTGTTATCCTCCCGCCTTTCAGAAGCTGGCTTACCCATTATTTTTACAACTTCATCATAAGTCATTTTGATCTGCACTAAATCACAATTTTTATATACCTGTCGATTGGGTTCTGAAAAAAGGTAAGGATTAATCACAACCATCACAATAATTATTAAGAGTGATATGGTTAAAATAAATAACAAAAATATTTTTTTCATATTAGGTTTAAAAAAATTATATTTTATCTACTTTTTAATGTATTTAGTGCTTTTGAAAATTTAGCAAAAACGCCCCGAAAAGCATGCGATGTACTTTGAAGTTTTCCTAAAAATGCCTGGTGTCCCTGTTGTCCAGCATAACTACTGATTGTACTATACCCAATCGAAACAGCTTGGCCGTCTGCTTTGATGTAATTATTAGGGATCGGTTTACCATATCCGGGATCAACCCCTCTTGCGTTGCCATTCCAAGGAAGTCGTGCTCCAGAGTTAATAATAAGACTACTAACAAAATTATTTGAATTGTAACCTTTTCTGGCAAAGGCATCATATTTTGCATTATCTCCATACCTATCATACTGATCCATAATATTATTTATAAACGCCGTGTCTGAAAGCCCATCCGGTCTTTGTATTTCAGACCTTTGTTTTAAATATCCAATCTGCGGGGAAACAGAATACCCATTATCAACCACAGAACGGTCAGACGGAGCATCAATTGCTCTTTCTAAATTTCCATTATTTCCCGAGTAAGCACCAACTGTCCAATTACTTGGCATTGTTTTAAAATTAGAAAGATCATCTGGTGTCACCAACAGAAAGACGTGCGTCCCGATCGATTTTTTTTCTATGGCTTTTGAAAATATTTCCACCTTCTCTCCAGTTGGATCAAATAAAATCAGCGGATTATTCCTCCCATAACTGTAAAAATTAAACTGCTGTGGGTCCTTAAGGAATTGTTCGGGATTATCTCTTGACGCAGGATCTTGAGATATCCATCTTCCAACATCTTGATTATAATATCTAGCTCCAGCATACGTTAGATTAGACCCTCGATCAAATTCATGTCCGGTAAATTTGTGAATTTCGTCATTAATTAATGATTGATCAATTTTTAGTGAACCATATGGGTAATAGTCCAAAGTTTGAACTACTGATCCACTACCGTTCGTGACTAGATTTGTAGAATTAAGATGGTCAGTATGAACATAATAAGGAGTGGTAGTGCTGTTTTGGGTGTGGAGGGTGGCGACCAGCCGATCATCAGCGTAGATATGTTTATCAATTGTGGTACCACCAGTCAGATCGTAATAGGGCGAGATATAGAGTGTTTTGGGACCACCAATACTTTGCTGAGAAATACGTGTCCCTTCGTTGTCATATTCATAAGTGGTAGTAGTGGCACCGGTCACACTTTTTATTAACCGATTATTATAATCCCAAGTATAAGTAGCACTAGGAGCGGTCAACATATTGCCGTTTTTGTCGTATGTGTAAGTAGAAGAAGCAATAGAGGTTGCCGCTTGGGGAGAAGTATAATCGACAGCACTATAACCATAGACACCAGCTGGCCCCTTTAAAATATTACCAGTTGGGCCATAAATAAAATCTTGAGAATATAAAGTTGAGCTGGCGCTCACCGCCACAGCTTTGGTCAAACGATAAAGGTCGTCATAAGTGTAGGAAACAGTCTTGGCTAATAGATTAGGAGAGGTATCAATGATTTTAGTAATATTACCAACTGGATCATATTCATAATTAACTAATTGATAATTGACATTATCTTTTTTGGTCATTTTCGTCTGCAGCCGATAACTTTTAGCTTGATCAAAGATAAACATATTTTTTATACCGTCAGCATTTTGTTGATAAACTGAAAGGCCGTGTGGTCCATAATCAAAATTAGACACAATTGGTATAATTGCGGAACTATTAAACACATCGCGACGTGATACTTTTTCTACTTTTCCCGCTCTATTATATTTATATAAAATTTCACTATTATCAGGTAAACGAAGCGATATTATATTACCAGCCAAATCGTAGGCATTTACCGTAGTATAGGAAGAAAGGTTATAAATTTTCTTGTCCACCCGCACTTCACCTCGTGGAGTATATTCATAATATTTTGACAGACCAACAATTGCCACCTTACACAACCGCCCGACGCCATTGATACAATTATCATAAGTATATCTTACTTCTGGATTAGTTTGACCAGTGTAATCTTCTATCAATGGTCGATTTAAACCATCATAGAAATAATTTACCGTCTGACCAAGCGGGTCTTTTCGCGACACCAAATTACTATTATCATCGTAAGAGTAAGACCAAATACCAAAAGTCGTATCGGCAGCTTGATGTAAGTCTTGAGCCGACAAACGCCGACCAAGATTGTCATAAGTAAAATCACGAAGATTATTTAAGGCATCAATTATCCTGATTAAATTTCCACTAGAATTGTAATAATATCTAGTGTGGTAAAAACCATTGCCATATTTTTCATCAACCAAAATCAGTCGACCATAAGCATCGCGTCCATATTTTTTTATTTTACCCAGAGGGTCAGTAACAGTTGTCACCCAATCGGTATAATCATAATTAGTTGATCCAAAAATATTAGTGCTTGATTTAGGTCGACCTAGAGCATCATATGTATACTCAGTCTGAAGACTAGTCGGAATAGACTCCTGTAGATAGTTAGATCCCCCACTAGGATATGGCAATGAATTAGAACTAATCTGGCCTTGGCTATTATAAGAAATCACAGATACTGCATATTCATTAGCATTTTCCATGCTGTGTCGTTCTTGTATTGGGCGACCAAGCCCATCAAAATAACTGTAGATCTCGGTAAATAAATCGGGGAGTAAAAATTTCTTGACCCGTACCAATCGGGGCATAATGTCGTCCCGATAAGATGTTTCTTCCGTCACCACCGCGGGGGCCGAACCAGCCTGCTCCTTTTCAGTCAAAACCCGCCCTAAACCATCATAAATTTTTATTTTAGAAAAATTATTAGGATCAGTTTCTTTAGTTGGTTGCCCAATAACATAGTTATATTCAAACAAATTTGTTTGACCGAGAGGATTAATAATTTTGATGGGGTATAAATAAAATTCATCATATAAATAAGTGCTGGCGTAACCACGCCCATCGGCGGTTTTTTCTACTAATCCCAAATTGTTGTAAATATTAGTATTGGTTATCCATTTGTTGCTACCAACCCAGCTTTCAATTTTTGTTAGATTACCTTTTTGGACCGATCCGATAGCTTGATTGTCATAATAATATTTTTTGACAGCGACGTTGGCATTGTTATTATTTCTAAACTCCTCCATCCGCACCAAACCCAAGATATTAGCTGACATATTAAAAGCATAACTTAAAATTTTAGTGGTCTTGTCGGAGCCAATATCGTTAAAATTTCCATCATCACTAGCCACAACTTCACCATAGTTTTCAGTGCGCGTTATATTACCAAAATTATCATAAGTATAGGCCTCGGCCACATCGCGGTGACCAGCGTCACCGTCATAAGTCATTGTTAGACTATTTAATAATGGGACGAAAGACCTCTCATAACTCGCCTCAGCTGGCAAAACTACTCGATCCCAGCGATTAATGGTTTTTTCATACAGTAAACCGTTATTGCCATATTTTTCTATCCGATACAATCGCCCAATCTTCGCCTCATGATCAACATACTCCCCCAAGGTAGACGCAGAATCATTGCCCTGATGATAATAATTATTAGTAATATTACCAACCGAATCTTTTTTAACAACTTTTCCAAAACCAGCAAATTTTCTATTAAAAGAATCTCCAAAATAGTAATCGCCATCTTCATAAAAATACTCGTTAACAGCTTCATTGCCCAAACCGTCATCTTGGATAATTTTAAAAACAGTGTCAACAATCAACGGCAAAGATGGGTTAGCCAACTTTCCGTTTATCCAATACTGTGTGCTCGGTTTATATTTTATCTCTATCCGAGCGCCGTCACTAGTCTTTACCTCAGATAAAAAATCAGATTTCTGGCCGTCTCTAATTTGAGCGACATGATATATGTCTCCACCAGAAGTATAACTAGCAATCAGATCATCTAGACCATCGCCGTTTAAATTTACTACCCGCAAACCAGAGTCGGAAAAATCATTATAACTAAAGCGTTCTGGTATATCCCACCCTTCGCTTTGTACCCAACCAGAACCAGTATTTAAAAAAACACTGGTGCCTCGATAAACACCTTCACCGGCAACAGATTTCAGTAAGTCAATCAGACCGTCGCCGTTTAAGTCCAGAAACCTAGCTCCATAATCGGCATAATTTAAATCACCATAATCAGGGTGGTTAGTAAAAGGGATTACTGGCTCCCAATTTCTATTTTCAGTCCACCTTAAACCACTATTTAACAAAATTTTACTTCTTATTTCATCATAGAAACGAGATGAGCTAATAAAATCAGACAAACCGTCACTATTGAGGTCAACCAATCTTGTTCCGGTGTCGCGACCATAAGATATAAAAGGTGTAGCGGCAGATGCAGCCGAGGCAATACTCCAATTCCCTCCTGTATTCAAATGAATACTAGAAGAATACGGTTCTTTTCCTCTCACAATATCAACCAAGCCATCGCCATTCATATCTGCCCACCTCACCCCATAATCTGTGCCAATATCAAAAGAAGACAATATTCCAGTCATCGTCACCGGCAAGCTCGGTTCAGCCATAGAGTTAAACGAGCCTTGGTTATTAACAAATTGACCCGCTTCTATTTTACTTCCACCATTAATTGGACCACGTTTATAAAACAAATCACTCAATAAATCACCATTGAAATCCACCGGCTTTAGACCCACATCTATACCATTCTGTACAAAACCCTCAGGCATAAACATATATCGACCCCGTTCCGGCCAACCAGTGCCAGTATTTGAATAAGCAAAATAATTACCGTCAATTTTATTGCCACCAGCATACAAATCATCATAACCGTCGCCGTTTAAATCAAAAAACCTAACACCAACATCGGCGCTATTTGCCGGATCAATCATACTAACTACTGGCCACCAGTTTTTATCTTCATGCCAAGTTTTTGTAGTGCTGGTATAGGAAAATGTTGTTGGGACTTTTTCTGTCCACAAACCAGTATCAGATAAACCTCTTTCGTGTATAGAATACAACAGAGAACGTACCCCATTATCGCCGGAAATATAATCAAATAAATATTCTTTTACAAATATATTATTATCTAAAATTTTAATTGATTTAAGGCGCTTAATCGTCTTAATTTCAAAAGCACTAGCATAGCTAGTGTAATGATCCGGCCGATCTTCCCAAATGAATACAACTTTAAATCGAGCGGGAGCATCTTGATGAATTGTATATATTATTTCTTTGGGATAAATTTGTCCGCCGTCTTTTTCATAAGAAAAAGATATTGTATTGCCGTTTAAATCTTTAATTTCCTCTAAATACCAGCGATAAACCTGAGCACTATCATCTATATTTTCCTGACGACTTGATAGAGTTTGGCCAAAAAAATAACGTCGACCCAGCTTATCAAACATAATCCAACCTTCATCACCTTTAATATATTTCCTAAATTCTCCCCCTTCTATTTTTGCTTGATATTCATTGTCTGAAACTCTAACCAACTCATCATCATAAGAAGAATTAAATATCTTATCTTGATACATTCTCTCCACCCCCTTTTTATTTAATACGCCAATATAAGGAACAGACAACGACCAACCATAACCAGCCCAGTTGGCATTATCTCGATCATTACTATTATAAGAAATCAGCAAACTAGGAGTGAGACCACTGCGACCAGCTGGTACAGCAAGATTATATTCATAATTAAGAGATCCCATAGATTCATTTACCTTTAACTGCCCAAGCGGCGGCGTAACTTCTTTAGTGGCAGTATTAATTCTCAGCAAATCATTACTGTTAGATTTTAACTCATCCTTAATATCCTCATTTTGGGTTTCTGACTCAAAAACAGATTGATCTTCCGTATCCAGCGGTACATCATTATCACTTTTTTGATCATTTATATCAGTATTAGGTACATCTCCTTCTGCTAAGTCAGTATCGCTGATTTCTTCAGCCAAAACCAAAGCTAGCGGTAAACCAAAGCCCAAACAAAAAGCCAGCAATACTAATGCTAGCTTTCGGAAAATTGGTCCCGAGAGACCCATATTTTGTATATTCACCCAATAAGTCATACTTAATAACCTTTATACATTACCTCAAGAAAAAGGCAACTACTAAGACACCTGCACCCCAAAAGGGTTAGATAATATTACCAATCAAACCTATCTTTAAAAATCGACAGATACGACTCACTAGATTATAAAAATTATCAGATTTTAAATTTATTTTTTCCGTCCGATCACTTTTTTTACTGCGCCCACAATATCTTTTACCCCTAGGCCATAATGCTCCAAAAGTTCAGTCGGATCTCCCGACTGACCGTACTTGTCTTGGACGCCTAAAAACTCGATCGGTACGGGAAAGTTTTTGGCGAGGGTTTCCGCTACCGCACCTCCCATCCCACCGGACACTTGGTGCTCTTCCACTGTCACCACCGCGCCCGAGTTGGCGGCCACGCGGTGAATAGTTTCCGCGTCGAGCGGTTTGATCGTATGCAAATTGGTCACCGATACTTTTATTCCCTCGGCCTCTAGCTGGCGCGCCGCCATGAGAGCATAGTAGACCATCTGCCCACAAGCAATAACCGCCACCTCGGCCTGGTCGGGGTCTACCAACACATTGGCTTTGCCAATCTCAAACGGCGAATTGGCGGTCGTCACCACCGCCGACTTGTTGCGCGCCAGCCGTATATAACTAGGCTTGCCATTGTCCGCTATGATGAGCGTCGCCTTTTTCGCTTCCACACTGTCGCACGGCACCACCACGACCATGTTGGGTAAAACCCGCATCAGCGCGATGTCTTCAAGCATTTGGTGGGTGCCACCGTCGGGCCCGACCGAGATACCAGCGTGCGCCCCCACAATTTTTACCGGCATATCATTGTAAGTAATAGTGGTGCGAATCTGTTCCCAATTGCGCCCCGGTGAAAAACAGGCGTACGAGGCAGTGAAAGGAATTTTACCCATCGCGGCAAGGCCCGACGCCACCGTGACCAAGTTTTGCTCGGCCACCCCCATTTCCACAAATCTTTCGGGAAATTGTTTGGCAAATTTTTCAATGCGGGTGGACTCTATCAAATCGGCACACAAAGCCACCACTTGGTCATTTTTCTCCCCCGCTTCCACGAGCCCCTGCCCAAAGCCATCACGAATAGGGACCTGCTCCACATTGAGGTCAAAAAGTTTGGGGTTTAGTTTTTGTTGAATATTTAACATTTTTATTCCCAATTACCCGTGAAATCCGACATACCCGTATATAAGCAGAAATAGAAACGCAGCGATAGCTAGTAATGTACCGAGTAGAAAAGTAAGCAATATTGCTTTTAAATGACTTCCTCCTTCTTTTAGTATTCCCTTATATATAAAAGATAACATAAAAAGGTAAATAACTATCCCAATAAGCCAATCCATTGAAAACCAATAACTATTACTCCCGCTCAAAAAGATATATTGGAATATATAAATTGAAACAAAGATAATAAAAAACTTGAATGGGGTTGAAGTATTAGCTAACCAATTTTTAAAAGACGACATACTTTATTATTAATCCTCACTTTTAATTTTTCCATTCAAGGTCCGCAGTTCTTTCAGCGCCATCTCGCCCTCCTCTTTTGTCGGTGGTTTGCCATGCCACTCGTATTTTTTCTCAAAAGCGGGTACCCCCTTGCCCGGCGTAGTGTGGGCGATGATAACTACCGGTCGGCCGAAAACCGCTTGGGCCTCGCCCACCGCCGACACAATGTCGTCAACGTTGTGACCATCTATCTCAATGACATGCCAATTGAAATCAGCAAATTTTTCCGCCAAGGGTTCCAGCGGCATAATATCTTCGGTAAAACCGTCGATCTGAATATTGTTGCGGTCAATAATCGCTATTAGGTTAGAAAACTTTTGTTTACCCGCAAACAGCACCGCTTCCCACGTGTTGCCCTCTTGCAACTCACCGTCGGACATTAGGCAATAGATATATTTGTTGG
>CAYSSL010000002.1:0-38472 GCA_964433715.1 uncultured Candidatus Saccharibacteria bacterium
AGCACACCGCGCACACTATAAACCCGGTGCCGGCGATTGTGACGGATAAAAATGTGTCGGTAAAAGAGGGGACACTCGCCGATATTGCACCGACCATATTAAAGATTTTGGATTTACCAAAACCAGCTAGTATGACTGGTTGTGAGCTGGTTTAACCAATTTGCTTGCGTTACAATTTGTACCAATGATGGAAAAAGAATATAAAGCTGGTTTTTCTTTGCTGGGCGTCATAGCTTTGCTTGGTGTTGTTTGTATTATTGTTTTGGTTGGGTATAGGTATAAAGATAATGTTGACCTAGATGATGAACGAGATATTTTACTGTCTATTGATAAGTGGCGACAAAAGATAGAAGCTGAAGAACAAGATGATCTTGATATTGCCAATAAAAAAATCAATAGCGCTAGTACTACTGTTTCTAGAGGTAGTTTTGAAGATTATGATATTGATAAATTGCCAAACTATGCTGATCGGAGAATAATTCTTTTTTTCTTTGCGGCGTGGAGCGAGTTTTCGCGTGATTTAGCCCTAGATATTGAAACAAATAGGGATCAAATACCGCTTGATGTAATAATTTTGAAAACAGATTTTGACCGGCGCCTATCTCTAAAGACCAAATACGGTGTATTAAAGGAAAATACTTTTGTCCAGATAGACGAAAATGGTCAGTTGGTTAAAAAATGGGTGGATAGTAAAAATTTGGAAGAAATAATTTTAGAATTAAAATCATGAGGTTACATAGATTTATTGGTAGTTTTGATTTAGATAAAAAATCAATTCAAATTACAGATTTGGATTTGATTCACCAGTGGCGAAAGGTTTTACGTTTATCGGTTGGCGATAATATAATACTGGTAAATCAAGATTTAAAAATAGAAGCTAAGGCTAAGATTTTAAATTATTATTTAGATGGGGCAGAGGTAGAAATTGGTGAATTGAAAAAGGTGACTAGTGAGCCTAATACTCACCTTACTTTGTATTGTGCTGTTCTTAAAAAAGAAAATTTTGAAATAGTGGTTCAGAAAGCTACCGAAGTGGGGGTGTCGGAAATAGTTCCAATAATGACGGAGCGGACGGTTAAACAGGGTTTGCGTTATGATCGCTTGAAAAAGATTGCCATGGAAGCTGCGGAACAGTCGGGGCGGGCGGTGGCGCCGGCTATTAGAGAGGCCATAGAATTTACTCAGGCAATACCAGATGGTGGTGAAAACTATTTTTTTCATACAGTAAACGACAACACCCCCACCTTTTCACCCAACAGTGAAAAGGTGGGGGTGTTTATTGGTCCCGAAGGTGGCTGGACGGAAGCTGAGGTGGCACTAGCTCTAGAGAGAGGTTTTCATTTGTGTTCACTGGGACCAAGAGTTTTGCGGGGTGAGACAGCAGCGATCGTTGCTTGTTATTTGGCCACTTTGTAAGCAACCAATTGTCCAATATCACCAGCTGAACCGGTAGCCTCGCCTTCAATGCCGGTAGCATTTCCTGATAGATTAGAGACATTTCCCGAGATATTGGTAACATTGCCAGAAAGATTGCTGACGTTCCCGATTAGTTTGGTAACATTGCCAGAAATATTACTTGTGTTGCCGATGATATTGGAGATGTCACCAACTAGGTCAGATACTTTACCATTTATATTGCTGGTGCGACCGCGAATATTGGTCACGTCACCTTCTAGTTGAGTTGTTTTGCCTACGATTCCGGACACATCACCCGATATTTTAGAGACATCACCAATAAGTCCGGAAACGTCACCGCGAATATTGGAAATGTCGCCCATAATATTGCTGGTATCACCAAAAACGCCAGATATATCTCCACTTATTTTTGAGACATCACCGCTAATCCGGTGCAAATCGACATCACCCGATATTTTAGAGACATCACCTTTGATATCAGAAAAGTCACCCCATATGCCATGGTGAAGGCCGCGTACATTTTTAGTGTTAGTGTTCGCGCGGTGAACTATTTCGTCTAGGCTCATAATTTTAGTAAGCTAGGATTAATGGTTAAATTATAATGCAATTCATTAATCAGAGCCAACAAAAAATCCCCCATAGGGGATTTTTTGTAATACTTCACATTCGCTTACTCAGCAGATGTTTCAGTTTCCTCTTCGGCGCCAGCTGTGGCGTCGTCTGAAGGGGTTCCCGTTGGTGCTGGTACTTCCACTACCGGTGCGTCGGCATCAGTTTGTGGGTTTTGTGTTTCGTCCATAGTTTTTTCTGTTAGACTAGCCCCCTTTAGAATAAAAGGCTAGAGATCCTTATAATGAAACTTAAGTCTAGCAGTTTAGTGAAGATAAAACAATGAAAAACTAATTGGGAAGACATTTGAGTCCAGATCAGCTAGACTTATAGGATGGAAGAAAAAACTATTATCGGTCGCTCGGAGTATATTGACCTACCGAGCTTTAATATGTATGCTGTGCCGGCCAAGATTGATACTGGTGCTTATCGGGGTGCTTTACACTGTCGGGACATTAGGTTGAGTCCTGATGGGAAGGTTTTATATTTTAGACTTCTGGATGAGCGTCATCCAGAGTATAGCGACCAAGAACAGGCGCTGACAGATTTTGGTGTTGTACGGGTTAGAAATACCGGCAGTGATTGGCAAAATCGCTATAAAATAAAAATTGAAGTTGTTATTGCTGGTCAAAGTATTTTAACCGAAATGACTCTCACTGATAGAGCTGATATGCGCTTTCCGGTTTTAATTGGACGAAAAGCCTTGAAAAAGAGATTTTTAGTTAATGTGTCTAAAAAAATTAAGATTTAAAAAAGATTTCTATATGAATATTGCGATTTTATCTACTAATCCAGACTTATATTCTACGAAGAGACTTTTGGAGGCTGCCGAAAACAGAGGTCATCAGGCTACTATTATCAACCATACAAAATGTAACTTGATAATGGAAAAAGGCCGACCGGCGATAGAGGTGGGTGGTAAAGCTATTACCAATATTGATGCCATTATCCCTCGTATTGGTGCCTCGGTTAGTTTTTTTGGGGCGGCGGTTATTCGTCAGTTTGAAATGCTCAAAGTTTTTTCCTCATTGTCTTCAATTGCCTTGGTGCGGTCGCGCGATAAACTGCGCAGTCTTCAGTTGATGTCAAAATTTGGATTAGGTATTCCCAAATCAGCTTTTGCTAAATTTCCTAAAGACCAAGATGTGGAAAATCTGATTGAGCAGGTTGGGGGCGCACCGGTTATCATAAAAGTTTTGCAGGGTACTCAGGGCTTGGGTATCGTTTTGGCTGAAACTACCAATTCCGCCAAATCAATGGTGGAAGCTTTTTCTGGGCTACGTCAAAATATTTTAATTCAAGAATTTATTGAGGAGGCTAGGGGAGAGGATATTAGAGCTTTTGTTGTTGGTAATGAGGTGGTGGCCGCTATGAAGCGGATTGGTAAAAGTGGAGAGTTTCGCTCTAATCTGCATCGAGGAGGGGTAGCTGAACCAATTACTTTATCAAAAAAAGAAAAAGCGGTTGCTCTTGAGGCGGCCAAGGCAATGGGTCTATCTATTGCCGGCGTAGATCTTTTACAGTCTAGTCGCGGCATGCTCGTAATTGAGGTAAATTCGTCGCCTGGTTTGCAGGGTATTGAACGGGCCACCGGTGTTGATGTGGCTGAAAAAATAATTGAATTTATTGAAGCGGGGATGAGAAAGCGAAATCTAACCAAAAAGAAAACCCAAAAAAATATTCTTTAGTCTTTGAACTATTAATCAGTAGGTTCGTCTGGTCGTCGGCTAGCCAAAAATTCTCTTTTATATTCTTTTAGGATGACATCTTTTACTTGTTGGGGATGAGCGGCAAAGCGAATAATAAATTCGTTTTGTTCGCCAGCTGTTTGGACGTGGAGGTGTCCGTAGTCTAAAAGGGTAGGTAAAAATCCGGGTACTTTTATGGTAACGTCTTGGATGTGATCTAGTCTAAAGGTGGAAACTTCTCTGTGAAATAAAGATTTCTGATCAATATCAATTATTTTTTGGTCGGTGATAATCCAAACATCTAAATAATAATCAGTCCAAATTAGAAAAAAATATATCCAGACCAACAAAAGCCAAATCATATAGAAAAAACCACCAAAGTAAAATAATTTGGGTGACAGAGAAAGATCAAACCACATTATAAACATCAAAGCTATCACAATAGGAGCGAGGCCGGCTAAAAGAGATCCGATGGCCTCGATTAGAAAAATAAACCAATGTTTTCGCACCTCCAATAGAGATCTTTCGTTTATGTCTAGACTGACGTTTTTCATATAGCTGAAAAGAGGGTGATAAAAAATATCATTCCCCCAAATATTAAAAGTAGAGCCAGACAATAAACGGCCTCAGCAAAAATTGCAGTTTGTCCGCCAGTGCTGAAATTGCGCCAATGATAAGCAAATATCCAACTCATAATGGCTGTATAGATGAGACTGATGCCAAATATTGCCCACAGGTGCGATGGCTCGACCACTAACATAAAAGAATCCAATATGTTAAGCATTGGTTTGATTATAACAAACAGGGGGCTTTCGTGGCTATGTTTAAAACTGTATAATTGTTTTAGCCTTAATTAAGGTTAATATAAAAAATGTTAAGCAAAAAAAGGGCGGTAAAATTTATTTTAGTGGGGTTTATTATCTTGTTGCTAGTGATACTAACCACAGTTTCTTGGTTTAGTATTTTTTATGAGCCCAATGATGGTGAGGCATTACTAAATCAACGGGTGGGTTTTGTTAGGTCTGTCTATGAAGGCAAGACTGGATTTTATGTTGTAGTAGATGATTCAGCTTCGGTTTTGTCTGAGTTGTGTAGTCGTGATTCTATCTCTAGGCCCGAATGCGACGACTCTAGTTCTAGAACATTGGCGGGGACACGGGAAGTTAAATTATCCCAGCGAGTTTCTTTTATTACTTATAATGATGAGGGGAAGAAAAATGTTCACCACTATTCACCAAGGAGACTAAAAAGTGTTTTAAATGAAGACCTGTCTTTCCAAGAAATCCCTTTTATTATATCGGTGAAAAATGATATGGTGACCGAGGTGGAAGAAATTTATGATCCACTGCTGTAGATAAAATAATGCTGAAATTTATTGCAACAAGTTTAACGATTGTATTTCTATTAATAATGTCTTTGTTGCTAGGCGTTTATTTTTTAGCCGTAGAGGATAATGCTGATTCTATTGGTTTGGAAAATGTCTCATCTGGTCAATCGGTGGGCACTTCGGCTTTGAGTAGAGCACGGGAAGCACTTGTTGTTTTAGGAAATTTGGCCTTTTCGCCATTAGAACAATCTGTGACAAAGGTGGTGACACCGGGGCCACTCAACCTACTTTCTTCGGTGGGATATGTATCTTATGATAGTCGTTTAACGCCAGCTGGAGTTATTGCTTTTACTAATGAAGAGAGGTTGCGGGTAAATTTACCAGCCTTAACCGAAAGCGCCAAGTTAAATGAGGTGGCTCGCCGACGGCTGGAAGATATGTTTTTGAAACAGTATTTTGCTCATAATTCTCCAGCTGGCAATGGGGTGGCCGAAGAGGCAAAGGTGGTCGGTTATGCTTATATTGTGGTCGGAGAAAATTTAGCCCTCGGTTCTTTTTCTGGTGATAAAGCGGTAGTGAGAGCGTGGATGGATAGTGCGGGACATAAAGCCAATATGTTGGCTAAACGATATTCTGATATTGGTGTCGCTGTCGGTGAGGGTATGTTTAAGGGTCGGCGCGCCCAACTGGCGGTCCAAATATTTGGTACCCCCTTAGCTCTGTGCCCCGTGCCGAGTGAGTCTATAAAATCAACAATTTACGCTAATAAAGAAAAAATTGACAACTTGCAAAAGGAGCTAGCTCAGTTAAAAACAGATATTGGTGATGCTGGCTGGATGGGCGGTTCCACTGCAAAGACGAGCCAGTATAATAAATTAGCCAATGAGTTTAATAAGTTAATCGAAGAAACAAAGGTGGCGATTGAAAATTATAATAGTCAGGTTCGTATTTTTAATAATTGCGCTAACAATAAATAGTAAATATGACACTGGCGACTCATGGCGTAGTGGGGGCAACAATAGCAGTGGTTTGGCCTACCCAACCACTACTGGCCATAGGCTTAGCTTTTTTAAGCCACTTTCCTTTAGACGCTATTCCACATTGGGATTATCCGATCTCTTCTTTAGATAAAGAAGAGGCAGCTAGAGGTACGGTGAGGATGCAGTGGGGCCGAGGGTTTGTGATTGATCTGGTTCGGATCGGTGCTGATGGCTTATTGGGCCTTTTTCTGGCCCTAGTGGTGAGAGAATTGAGCGTTACTTATATAAGTTTGTGGTGGGTTATGGCGGGAGCGGTAGCTGGAATGTTGCCGGATGGTCTTCAGTTTGTCTATGGTCGTTTGGGTGGTCGGGTGCTCGGATTTATTCAAAGAATTCATAACTTCTTTCATACTAGTTGGCGCTTGAGTGGCCGACCGATAGTTGGTATAGGTTCACAAATTATGCTGGTTGTAGTTATTCTTGGTTTAGTTGTTTGGCTAGGCTAATAATTTAATTATTTTATGGATTTTTTTTCTATTTTTATTTTTAGTCTAGTTGAAGGAGTAACAGAATTTTTGCCGATCTCTTCTACAGGACATTTAATGTTGGTGGGCCATCTTCTAAAGATCCCGCCTAGTGATTTTTTATCTAGTTTTGAAATATTTATCCAATTGGGTGCCATTTTGGCGGTGGTAGTATTGTATTTTAATAAAATAATAAAAAATTTTGCTCTAGTTAAAAAAATTATTATCGCTTTTGTGCCAACAGCCGTGATTGGATTTTTGGCATATCCTTTAATAAAAAATTTCTTATTAGAAAGTTTAACAACTGTCGGCTGGGCGCTAATACTTGGTGGTCTAGTCCTGATTGTTTTTGAGTATTGGTATATTGGAAAAGATAAAGAGCCTGTTGTTAATCTTGATAGTATTAGCTATAAACAAGCTTTTTTGGTTGGCGTGTTTCAGTCTTTGGCTGTTGTGCCGGGGGTATCAAGAGCTGGGGCTACGATTGTTGGTGGTTTATTTCTTGGTTTGTCGCGTTCGGCCGTGGTGGAGTTTTCTTTTCTTTTGGCTATTCCCACCGTCTTTGCCGCAACCGGTTATGATCTAATAAAAACTGGGCCAACTTTTTCTGTGATGGAATATAATACACTAGCCCTTGGTTTTGTTTTTTCCTTTGTTTTTGCTATTTTAACGGTTCGCTGGCTGCTCTTTTTTGTCCAAAAGTATGATTTTCGTTGGTTTGGTTTATATCGGGTATTACTGGGTTTAGCTATTCTTTTTGTGTTCTTGTAAGGTTTTTATCCGGTGTTCGTCTATAACGATTGGCATATGATACAATCAAATAAAATGTACTTTTGAGGCTAGGCGTTTACCTAGCTTAAAGTATGCCGTTTATTAATAAATAAGTAATAAAGATTGAATAAAATTCAATGGATTCACAAATAAAAAATATCTTAGGGATAGTCATAATCGTAACACTAGTGGTAGCAGCTGGTTCCGCGATTGTTTTCACTCGTTCTTTTGCTAAGTCGGTTAGTCCGACCGCTAGTCGAAGTTTTTCGGTGACCGGTGAGGGCGAAATTCAGGCTTCTCCCGATATTGCCGAATTTTCTTTTAGTGTTTTAACCCAAGGTGGTTCTGATCTGACTGCACTGCAAACTCAAAATACCACTAAGGTTAATGGGGCAATTGAATACCTAAAGACTCAGGGGATTGACCAAAAAGATATTAAAACCTCTGGTTATAATGTAAATCCTCGCTACCAATATTACCCATGCAATGGAACATCTATCTGTCCTCCAGCCACTATTACTGGTTATGAGGTGAGCCAAACAGTAGAGGTAAAAGTGCGAGACTTTTCTAAAGTTGGCCCACTACTTTCTGGGGTAGTAAAAAGTGGAGCTAATTCTGTTTCGGGATTAGTTTTTAGACAAGAAGATGCAGCCTCAGCTCAAAATGAGGCACGCAAGGAGGCGATCGCTGAGGCTAAATCACAAGCTAAAGAAATAGCTAAAGCTGGAGGCTTTAGATTGGGTAAGCTGATTTCTATAGAGGAAGCGGGCGGCTACATGCCTATGTATTCGTATGGTCGCGGAGGGGCTATGGATATGGCTGAGAGTGCTAAGGTGGTGTCAAATCCTACCGTAGAACCGGGTACCAATGAAGTTAGAATGCAGGTGGTTTTGCGCTACGAAATAAAGTAGGCAAATAAACAAGAAAACAGCCAGCCTAAACCGGCTGGCTGTTTTCTTTGAAAAATAAAGAAATTGTGTTAAATTGTCCGACATTGTGATTGTAAGCTAATTTAATATATGTATAGAAAGAAAACCAAGATTGTGGCGACCATTGGGCCGGCCACTCAGTCGGAGGAAATGCTGACCAAACTTCTTTTGGCCGGCTTAAACATTATGCGTTTAAATTTCTCGCATGGTGATTTTAAAGAGCATCAGACTAAAGTAGACAACCTAAAGAAGGCAATTGAAAAAACTGGTTTGCCGGCAGCTATTATGCAAGATCTTGGTGGACCAAAAATTCGCATTGGTGATTTTTCAACCGAATCAATCAATTTAAAAGTTGGTCAAAAGTTTATTATTACTACTGATCAGGTTGTTGGTGATGAACACCGAGTGTCGGTCAATTATGCCCCTTTACCCAAAGAGGTTAAAAAGGGTAGTTTTATTTTGCTGCACGATGGTAAAAAGAAGTTGGAAATTACAGATATAAAAGGCAATGATGTTATTTGTAAGGTTGTTGTGGGTGGTGAGATGAAGGGTCGGCGGGGGATCAACTTACCGGGGGCTCATTTGTCGATTAGTTCACTTACCGACAAAGACAAAAAAGACTTAACTTTTGGGATTAAGAATAAAGTCGATTTTGTGGCTTTTTCTTTTGTCCGGCGAGCGGAAGATATTCGTGAACTGCGTCGCTTGCTAGAAAAGGCTAAATCTAAAGCTAAAATAATTGCCAAACTGGAAGATGTGGAAGGTTTGGAAAACTTGGATGAAATAATTGATCTGGTGGATGGGGTAATGGTCGCTCGCGGTGATATGGCGATTGAAATTGGGATTGAAAATGTACCAATGGTCCAAAAGATGATTATTAACAAGTGTAATCAGCAGGGTAAATTTGTGATTACCGCGACTCATATGTTGGAGTCAATGATTAAAAATCCTGTACCAACACGGGCAGAAGTTTCTGATATTGCTAATGCAATATTTGATGGTACTGACGCTATTATGTTGTCCGAGGAGACAACTCTCGGAGAACATCCGGTGGCAGCAGTAGAGGTTATGACGAAGGTGGCTGAAAAAACTGAAAATCATGAAATGTATCGTCATATGATTGCTGATATGCAAAAACTAAAGCATGAAAGTATTGGTTCTCGAGTGTCTGATGCGGTTACTAACGAAGCGGTGGATATCGCCAACGCAGTAAAGGCAAAGGCGATTATTGCTTTAACTAATTCTGGCTTTACGGCTAAAATGATTTCTCGTTATAAACCATTTCAGCCGATACTGGCTTTTACACCCAATCCAGTTACTGCTCGTCAGCTTTTACTATCTTTTGGAGTTGTGCCGGTAGAAATAAACAAATTTAAGAGTTTTAGAGAAGTATTACCTCTCATTCGTTCTCATTGTATTAAGGAAAAATTGGTAAAGAAGGGTGATAAGGTAGTAATTTCTGTTGGTTATCCTTTTGGTCAGTCTATTGACACCAATATGATATTGGTGGAAACCATTTAAGATTTTCTGAATGTATATCAGAGTTAAAGTAAAGGCGGGGGCAAGACGGGACGAAATTAAGTTGATTGGTAGTGATAGGTTAGAAATATCGGTCAAAGAAAAAGCAAGACAAGGCCTGGCAAACAGTCAGGTTTTGTCTCTTGTGGCCGAGTGGTATGGGTGTTTGGTGGCTGAGGTGCACCTTGTGAGGGGAAAGACTACCCCCAATAAGATATTTGAAATAAAGTCTGATCTTGTAAAGATTGGCTAGTAGCGCCGTCTTAAAAGGGTAGTATAATGAAGTGAGAAATGTCTTTTTATTACTCTTAACGCCATTGTCATGAAAACAAATGTTAAGACTACAAATATTGAGTTGACCCCAGCTATTGACCAGTATCTTAAGTATAAGTTGTCTAAAATAAAGAAGTATCTTGATGAGTCTTTGGGTGAAGCGATGGTTGATGTGGAAATAGGTAAAATTACCGAACACCACAAACAGGGACAGTTGTTTAAGGCGGAGATAAATTTGGTTGTCCCTGGTCAATCTTTACGCCGAGCAGATGTACAAGGTTTTGATCTTTATACCGCTATAATTGAAGCCCGAGATGAAATAGTGCTTCAAGTTAAATCCACCCATCAAAAACAAGCGACTTTGTTTAGACGAGGGGCCCGCCAAATTAAAGCGATGATGAAAAGATCCTAAACTTGACTGAGTTTTTATTAAAAAATTTATTTAATCAAACTGATGACTAAAAGTACGATGTGGGCGATTTTGGTTGTTGTTGCTGTCGGGGCTCTGGTGTTAATTGGTCTTATTAATAAAAAAGATAATATAAAAATAATGGACGAGACAAGTAATAATACTGCTACTACCACTACTACTGACGCTTATAAGGCTAATCCGGTGGCGGTTTTTGACACCAACCAAGGTACTTTTGAGATAGAGCTACAACTAGATAAAATGCCAATAACGGCTGGTAATTTTATAAAGCTAGCTGAAAACGACTTCTATGATGGTACTAGTTTTCACCGAGTGATTAAGGATTTTATGATCCAAGGAGGGGACCCTCTAACCAAAAGCCAGCCCGAAAATGTGGCTGTTCATGGTACTGGTGGGCCTGGCTATGCGATAACTGATGAGTTTGTAGCGGGTCAATCTAATGTTCGGGGGACCATTTCCATGGCTAATTCTGGGCCAAATTCTGGGGGCAGTCAGTTTTTTATCAATCTAGTAGACAATACATATCTAGATTTTGACAACCCAATGAGCCAAGGCAAACATCCAGTTTTTGGCAAGGTGGTAAGTGGGATGGAGGTGGTAGATAAAATTGGTCAAGTTCAAACTGGAGCGGGGGATAGGCCGGTGGAGAAGGTGGTCATAAATAAAATCACAATCAGATAAATTAAGTTTTCAACAGTTTTATTCGAAAAGCTAAAATTAAATTTTAAAAAAGATTATAATAGGACTAGTAGGTGGTATTTATTAATCTTAAAATAAAAATTTATGGCTAAAAGTGGCGATCGCGCTAAGCGCGAAAAAAAGAAACCAAAGAAGAAATAAATTACAACCAAAAAAGCTCTGGCCTAGCCAGAGCTTTTTTGGTTGTAATTTGCGTTCTTGATTAAGCTGGTTTAGTATTGGAATATTGGAAAAAATTAATCCACGATCTAATTTTAAGGCTAGCCTTAGTGGTATTACTTCTAGGGGGTATTTTGTGTGTGTTTTGGCAATCATTACCCTGATTATTGGGGTAAGCTATTTTGTTTTCAATGGTAATTTTAGTAATTATAATCAGTTTTTAAGCCCAAAATCTTTTTCGGTTGTAAAAAAGTTTCCGGATTTTAGTAATTATAGTGGCTGGAGAGATATAAAATTAGATTCACAAGATCCTTCTTCAATTTGGATCTTGGGTGGTGGAATACTCCACTATGATCTCAAGAAAAATGTGGTGAATAAAATTTTGGCAGGAGATGATGGAGTTCAGGATGTGCCGATATCAATTGTGCATATTGGCGATAATTTATTCTATAGTTTTCAGGGTGGAATAGAAAAAATAAACTTAAAAAATGGTAAGACTAAATTGTATGGACAAAAAAATGGTTTGGTGTCCGAAAGTAATGTTTATCTCCATCTGGATCCTTATGATAACGATGTTATCTGGATAGGAACTTTTAAGGGATTAAGTAAATTTAGTATTTCCAAAGAAACTTTTACAAATTTCACCGATCAAATTGGTACCAATTCAACTCATTTTGGTATTGATGACAACGTTAGAGTGGGTAAGGATTATGTTTGGGTGGTAGTATCTGCCAATGCCTATAGTGAGGGTGGTATTGCGCGTTATGATAAGCGCCAAAAAGAATGGAAAGCTTGGGGTCCAGAATATTTTGGCAGTGTCGGTCGCGTTGATATTATGGCGTTTGATATTGATGAGGAAAAAGCTTTTGCTTTTGTTTCTGATTCAGATAACATTTTTGAATATGATCCAGTGACCAATTCTTGGCAAACTATTTATGATGGTGATCGGATGGTGTCAAATTTTTCTTTTTTAGTTTTTGCTAATAATCGAGTTTATTTTGCCGAAGATGATGTAAAAAACTCAAAAATGATGAATATTAAGTATGTTGATTTAAAAACTAATAAATCTTTAATTTGGCGCAATTTACCACGTGGTAATTTTGATGTTGATAAATCTGAAAAGCGAGCGATTATCTCATTTTATTCGTATGAGCGTAATTTGTCGGATCATAAATTGGGAGTAATTGATTTTAAAGATTTATCAACCACTGATTATTTAGTGGACATAAAGGATGACAATCGTCTCATATTTAACGAATCTTTCAAAGATGTTGTATTGTTTGAGACTCGTGGTTTTTTATATCTTTACAATAAAAAAAGTAATATCGTAAACAAGATTCCCGAAATCAATTTAGATAGTAACTCTTTGTTCGCTGAGATGGTTGATGACAAGCTCATTATTTTTAATCTAGATATTCAAGAAATTGGATGGATGGGCGATAAACCAAATACTATTTATGTGATTGATCCTATTAGTTTAGAGGTTGAGAATAAAGCCGTTATTAATTCTGGTGAATATGATAATATTTCTTACGATAAAGAAATAAAGGAGTTAATCCTTAGTAAAATTCAAGGTCCAAATAAAATTATTATGTACCACATATCTTCAACTAAGGTCTTAGAGGCTGTGGGTGATAATAAGCTAGATAACGATGAACTGATGATTGTACCCGAAGCCGAACATTCTAAGTATTATGGCGTGGGTAAAAATTCTCTAGATGTTTTACTTGATGATGGCGTTACGGTGAGAGCCCCGATGTATGTTAATGGTGACACCTTCCAACTTGTGGTTACTAAAGATGGGATAAATTCCTCATCCTCGCCAATCATGGTTGCTCCCGCTCGTATTAGTCCTTTTGGTTATCCATCAAGTATTGATATTAAAACAATAGATTTAGATGATAAAAATTCTTCGGTGGTTTGGGTTGGGACAGATCGTGGTCTAGTTCGTTATGATATTAATAATCGTGAACAACGACTTTTTACAATTGAGGATGGTCTAATTGGTGATGATATATTAAAGATTGATGCTGGTGAGCGGTTTATTATTAAACACACTGTTGGGGTCTATGTTTACGATATAAAGGATTAGTATAGATCTTTGAAGAAGGAACGCCCATCGGTTTCCTTTTTTCCTTCTGGGAGGACACGGTCAATAATTAGTTGCTCATTCTCTAGATGAGCTTTTTTAATTAGGATTCTCATTTTTTTACCATCTTTTTCAATAAAAAAATAAGTGCCGGGCCAGTCGGCATAGGCGCGGATTTTACGATAATTTTGAATTGGGTCATCGTCTAAATTGATTTCGCCATCAACCTTTTTAATTTTAGTGGTAAAGGTTGCTTTGGTGTGGTCTTGGGCTGTAGGGTTTATCTTACCAACCATAAAGTCAGACAAGATTTGGTTAAACATCTGGGCCCCGAGGCTGGCCGTTTGGTCTCGCAAAATCAAATAATCCTGATCAGTTAGGGGTAGCTTTTCTTGGGCTAAAATGGGGCCATGGTCCATTTCGGCATCCATTAGTATTAGGGTAACCCCAGTTTCAGTATCGCCCGATAAAATAGCCGATTCCAGCGGGGTGGCCCCTCGATATTTAGGCAAGAGAGACGGGTGGATATTTATAAAGCCAAGGCGTGGGATATTTAAAAGAGCTTGAGGTAAAATCTTGCCGTAAGAAGCCACCAAACAGACATCAAATTCACCCCCGCTTATTTCTGGGGGGATAGTTTCTAAACTTATTGGTTGGATAATCTTAATATTATTTTTGTTTGCCCAGATTTTGACCGGCGGGGGAGTGAGTGTCATTTTCCGGCCCTGAGGTTTGTCTGGGGTGGTGACTATTAGGGCCGGAATAATTCCTAAAGAAAAAAGTTCCTCAAGGATGGTGGTGGCAAATTGGTCGGTGCCAAAAAAGGCAAAATTAGTTGCTTTCACTTTCGTTTATTTTATGTTCATGTAAATCGGTCGCGTGATCAACAAACAAGATACCATCAAGGTGGTCAATTTCATGTTGAAAAATTTGAGCTATTAGACCGGAGCCATTCCATGTAAAAGGGTTACCTTGTTGGTCTAGGGCTTTGACGGAGGCTTTATCCGCTCTCTTGGTTTTACCATAGATCCAGCGTACGGAAAGACAGCCCTCATCTAGCTCTGATTTTTTCTTAGATAATTTAATGATTTCTGGATTAATAAAGACGGCATCTTCTTCGCCATCTTTAAAAATTTTTTTGGATACGACAAAAATACGCAAACCTACTCCAATTTGGGGGGCCGCGATGGCTACACCATCTTCACAGCTGGCCAAGGACTCAGACATTTCCTTGATTACTTTTTCTATCTTAACTGAGCCGATGTCTGACAGTGGAACAGTTTTTGCTTTCTGGCGCAAAACTGGGTCATTTTGCTGAACTATTTTCTTCATTTACGCCACTATATCATAATTTTATAAAATATCAGCTGGATCAATTTGGACACTGAAAGTTGGAGGTAGGGCGCGTAAGACATCTCGCAATTCGTCTATTGGCCAAGAATTTAGGGGGATTCTTATTAGGAGGTGGGCAGAATATTTTATACCGTCACTATCAAAGGCTGGGTAAATAGCTGGTTCATACTTTTCTAATAGTCTAGCCAGCTTGGATAGGTCGCGCTTTACTGCTTCCTCGTTGCCGCTGCGACTAACTTTGATTAGATTAGAAAAAGGAGGATAGTTGTTTTTGTGACGATCTTCTAGTTCGTGTCGATAAAATTCTAAAATATTGCCATTTTCCAGAAAATTGAATATTTTTTCGTCAACTAGGCGAGTTTGAATAATAAATCTTTCACTGGCAATCTCTGCTAGTTGGGTGAGTAAACGCATAACTCGTTCATTGGAACGAAAACCGGGAATAGAGAACATATGGTCAAGACTAGCAATGCCGACTAGAGGTAGAGGTTCTAATATATATCTTATAGCCATTTCTGTTCCAATTAAAATTGCCCCAGGGGTTTTGGCAAATTCGGTAGCTATTTTAATCGCTTGGCCACTAGTGGTGGCATGATCTGAGTCTAAAATAAACACTGGAGCTTCTGGGATAATTTCACTTATAGTCTCTGAAACTTTCTCAGTTCCTACGCCCAGTGGTGAAAGTTTCCAACTATTGCAAGAATTGCAGCGATCGGTAACTTTTTCTCTTTGTCCACACCGATGACAAAGGTAGATGCGGTTTCTGCCTTTGCTGTTGTGCAAAACTAGTGGTTCGTTGCAGTGACCACAAACGACCATGGCATCACAATCGTTACATACTGTGGTGGGGGCGAGACCTCGTCGTCCAGCCAAAATAAAAGAATTCTTTTTATGGCTGGTAGCCAATCGTAACCTGTCAGCCAACTCTGGCCCTATAACTGTAAATTTTTTATTTTCAGTAGAATTGGGGTCGGTTTTTTTCTTGGTATTTATTACTTCAATTTTTGCTTCACTTTGTAGTCTGTATTTTAAGGGTGAGGCTGCTAATAATATTTTACGGTTGTATTTTTCAATCATTTCCAAAGGTAAAAATGTATCACCAATAATAAGTCGATGATGACCTATTTCGGCTAAATTTTCAGCAAATTTTCGGCCATCAATATGTGGTCTGGTGGGAGAAAAATAGTCTTCGCTGGCCGCCTTTTCTATGATAATAGTTTGACAATTTGCCTTAGGAAAAGATAAAAAGAGGGGAGTAGTGATAATAAGTTCCGAGTGGTCGCTAGACATAGACTGTTTCCACTTGTTTATCACCTCCTTTTCAGGTGTTTTAGAGTGTAAAACTATAGTATATGACTCAATCCCTTTACCTAAAACGGGGGCTAATTTCTCGGCTTCAATCGCGGTTGGTACCACAACAAAGATTGATTGATTACGGGCAAATATTTCGCGAATTAGGCTGCGATAAAATGAAATACGCTCCTCTAGAGAATCTTGCAAAATCAATTTATCAATAATTGTTCCGCCGGCCGGTATTTTTTCCTGATTAGTGATTTTTAATTTAGGCCATTTTTGTTTACTTAAAGAATCTAAAACTGCCTTGGGGGTGGAAAATTTTAAAGTCTGACCAAGAGTGGCGGCAAAATAATCGCTAGTTTTTTCAGCTGCGCTAATAAATTGAGGTAAAAAGAAACTGGGGTGAATAACAGCTTCTACTTTTTTAAGACTAAAATCGGATGATTTTAAATAAGCCTTTTGTTGGTCGGCTTGGGTAGAGGATAAAACCAAGGCCGTGGTTATACGTCCGCGAACTGGAACTGACACTAAACTGCCGACCGACAAGTCGGATTTTGAGAAGTAGCTTAGATTCTCTTTAAAAATACCTTTTTCAATTGGGGCTACCGTTGTAATATACATACTCTTAAGCTAATTTTTGTCCAGTATACTGTAATCTGTCAACTTATCCACTTACTGTGTAAAATACGCTTATTTTCAGGTTTAATTTGCTTTTAAAATAGAATATAATTATAGGTGAACCAAAGTGTCTGTACTATGGATTTTTCTCCTATATCACCATTATATTCGTCTAAAGATTATCCAGAAGGATCTGATCTTTATGGTCGCACCGAACATCTAGAAGATGATTTGGCATCTATACCTTGTCGTAGCCTAGATAAAATTGGCCGATTTGTTGTTTTGCCGGCAATAAAAGAATCTCATCAAAATTATTTAGTACCAATTGCTGGTCTGATTTTGGCGCTGACATTGCTCAGTACTACCGAGATGTTGTCGGATAAACTTGCGATACTTAATCTCTCTCGTCAAAAGGCGGAGGGTCATCTATCTTTAAACCTTCCTAAAATTTCTCTACCATTTGAAAGTGACGAACTTTCGGCTTCTTTGTCTGTTTGGGCTAAAGGTTTCGATGCTGGCTGGCTAGAAACCAAGGGCGCTTGGAAAACATTTTGGGTAGAAGAAGTGTTACCTCTTTCTCCCGCTAGAAAGAAGATAGAAATTAGTCACAGATTGCCAACTGGCGCTGGACTCGCTTTAGTGGAAAGAAGTTTATCTTCGCCTTGGCCTCAGACGGTGGCCACTATTAGTGACCTGCGGACAGATATTAGGTCGGTGGTCGGACAAATAAATTATTTCAGTCAGCGTCCGGTTTGGGCTATAAGTGACGCTTTATTGTTGGCTGATCATAATATTACTCTAGCGGTAGAAACTGGTCAGATAGTTACCGAAAGATTTAGTAGGGGGGTTAGCGAACTTGCTTTGGTTTCAACAAAGGTTGAATTAGCTAGCCGACATCTTTTAGATAAAAATGTGGCTTTGGTTGGGTCAGCTACTTTGAGTGTTAAACAAGCTTCTCTATTGGCGACAGCCCAGCTGGCCGCTACCGATCTTTTTGTGCGTAATACTACTTCAGATTTTGTATGGGTGGCCGACTTTGCCGACAAAGCTTTAATGGCCGCCGCCGCCGAGAGTTTGTCGGGTGCCGATCAAGCCTTCCAAGCTATTTGGTACGGCGTGCCTCGTCTGGTTATTGCTGGTTATGAGAAAGTGGTGGGGATAATGGCTGAGTTTTGGTTTAATGTTAAATCAAACTGGCTCAATTTCTTTTCTGGTAATTCGGCAGACACCAGCAACTTAGCTGGTGACGCTTTGCGTGAGCAAATAAGGCAAGAAGTTTTAGATGAATTGGAGCTGGAATTTTCTGGTGTCTTTGATCGCTTGCGCGAAGGACAACCTACGGTGATTCAGGAGCCGATAGGAGGTAAAAGTGGTGTGGTGGTTGTACCTGAAGGTAAAACGCCGGAAAGTAGAGCGGTGATTCAGGGGCGGCTAGAACAAATGTTTTCTGATCCAGTAAAAGTACGCTTTGATCAGGGTGGAAACTCTGGTGTTATTACACCAGAGTTTCGTGAGCAACCGGGTGATAATTATATATTTCTTCTAACTCCTATTCAGGATAAATAGTTTATGCGGTTTTTTTATTTTTTTACACTATTTTTTGTTGCTTTATTTTTTTTAAACACATCGTTAGCTATTGCTCAGGCTAGCCCCTTCTTTGCTGTGTCTCCCACTAAAGCTGAGTTGTGGCTGGCACCCGGTGAGACAGGTGATAAGGTTATTACCATTGCCAATAATTTAGGAGGGGCCGCTCGGTTCACAATTACCGTTGAAGATTATGTAGCTTCGGGAAACGGCCTAAAATTATTAGGCCAAGAAGATGGTGTTTATTCATTAAAATATTACATTCAAACTCCCCAGTCTTTTGTCTTGGGTCAAGGTGAAAAATATGAATTGCCAATAACTATTAGTTTGCCAGCTAATGCCCCAATTAATAGTCTTCATGCGGCGGTGGTGGTGGAGGGGCAAAGGTTAAATGAAATTAGGGGAGCGGCGCGAGTCTCGTCACGTATTGCCGTGCCGTTTTTTATTCGGGTAGAAGGTGAGGCAAAAGAACAAGGTAAATTACAAAAGTTTGCTCTCACCGGTGGTCCCATTCAGATATTGGGTAATAATTTAAACGCTTATATTTCTTTTAAAAACTTTGGCACTACCTATCTCAACCCATATGGTTATCTGGAAATTAAAAACCTGCTATCACAAAAGGTGATGCGAGTCCCTGTTGATCCGTGGTTTATTTTGCCCAAATCTACCAGAACTAATGATATTGAATTGTCCCGTTTAAATTTATCGGGTCTTTACTCAATTACTTTATATCAAAATCGTGGCTATGGAGATTTGATAGACAGTGATAGAATTTTTGGCCTGTTTATATCAAGATTAATCTTCGGCCTGCTGTCGTTGTTGGCTGTTGTCATAGTGATGATGGTTATTATGTTAAAATTCAAGAATAAATGAAAAATCAATTAACCATTGTTCTAATTATTTTTCTTGGTTTATTGCCAATCGGCCGAGTGGCTTTGGCTTATGTTGCCGAGAGTAGTAATTACCGTCTGGAGTCTGACAGTATAAACTTTGGTGGGGGCGAAATGTCTAGTTCTGCTTCTTACAGCTTGAGTGATACCTTTGGTGAGGTGGGTACGGGTGAATCTTCTTCATCAAATTATAACCTTCATGCTGGTTATCGGGCTATGGAGGTGGGAGCAGGTGGAGCTGGGGTGGAGGCAATATCTTTATCATCTCCGTCCGACATTTCTTTGTCTGAAATATCTAGTTCTGATGGTGGTAGTAGTAGTGGTTCTGGAACATGGACAGTGGTAACCACTAACGGCGATGGTTATGAATTAACTGTTCGGTCGGGAACGGAGCCGGCTCTAAAGAGTAACAATAGCCAGTTTTCTGATTATGCCCCAAGTGGTTCAGCTCCTGATTTTTCTTGGCTGACGGACCTAGATGGAGCGATTTTTGGTTTTACAGCTGAAGGAAATGATATTGCTACGCGCTATAAAGATAACACTAGTGCTTGTGGCACTGGTTCAAGTGATACGACTGATGCTTGTTGGGATGGTTTGTCGACCTCTGATCGTGCCGTCGCTTCTCGTTCCAGCGCCACTTCAGGTAGTGGTTCTGATACGGTTATGAAATTTAAGGCTGAAATAGGTAGTGACTCCGATTTAGCTGCGGGGAGTTATGAGGCTAATATAATAGTAACAGCTACTACTTTATAATTTATCGGTGAAAAAATATTCAAAAAAATTTTATTTAAGTAGTCTCGTATTTTTGATGCTGCCATCGGTGGTTTTAGCGGTGGCCAGTACTTCCAGTACGCGGGTTTCGGTGGACGTGGAGGGGGTAATTGTTACTTACCCTATAGAGGGCTGTACCGATCCTAATGCCGAAAATTATTCTAGTCAGGCCGAGGTTGATAATGGTTCGTGTGTTAATGTGGCGCCCGCCACCAATTTTTTGGCGATCTATAACAGTAGTAGTAAAACAGTTAATTTAACTTGGTCTAACCCCTCTAATAAGGCCTATTTTGATGCGGTGCGTATTGTCCGTAAAGAGGGGTCAATACCAGTAAGCCCTACCGATGGTACGGTGGTCTATGATGGTGTGGGAGAGCAGGCCTCTGATTCGGATGTTGATTTAGATACCAGATACTACTATGCCTTATTTGTCCGTTCTACTTCTGGGCGTTATTTGTCACCACTTATTGCCTCAATTTTTACCGACGAAGAAACCTGTGAAGACCGTGACGACTGTGACCCTTTTGTCACCTTTGGTCACGCTACGTCTTCTGACCCTTTAATTAGGTCACTTAAATTGGGAGATTTTATTTTTAGTCAGCCTTATGAAAGATTGCAATATTTTAGTGAAGGGGGAAAGGTAATAATAAAAGGTAATAAACAATTTACAGTTAGTCTGCCTTACCACAAGGTGCCAACAGTGTTAAAGACTATCGGTATTACTCTCATTGACCCCCTCAATCCTCAGAAAAGTTTTTCTTTTTTGTTGCGGGCAAATTCAGACAAAACTATGTATACCGCTACGGTTGCTCCTCTTGGTCGAACCGGTGTCTATAAAATGAATATTTATGTGATGAATTTCCGCGACCAGACAATGAAAAAAATCAGTGGAGATTTGGTGGTGGCAACAGCTGGGGCAATACCGGTAGATATTGATACGGCAGCTACTCTGGGTAAGGGACTAGCTATTAGTACCGGCTTAGCAGCCATTGCTATTCAAACTTTTGGCATTACTTCACATTTGGCTTCGTTACTAGATATCTATTTGGCTATTTTACGTTTGATTGGAGCTTTACTTGGTTTTTTGGGTATAAAAAAGAAAAACAAACCTTGGGGCACGGTTTACGATTCTGTTACCAAGAGACCTATTGACCCAGCCTATGTCTCAATTATTCCGGTTGCCGGAAAAGAAGAACAAGCCTCGGCTATTACTGATATTGACGGTCGTTATGGTTTCTTTTTGCCGGCTGGTTCTTATATTATTAAAGCCGGTAAAACTCACTATGCTTTTCCGTCTCGTACGTTGTATGGTAAAGATCGAGACGAGCTTTATGCCAATCTATATTTTGGTGAACAGGTTGAAGTAAAAGGGGAAGAAGTGATAAACAAAAATATTCCTTTAGATCCAATTGGTTTTGACTGGAATGAATTTGCTAAATCTAAGTCCGAATTTTTCAAAATATATTCTCAAAAAGAATTAAGAAGGAGTCGTATTTTCTCTCTCCTATATACCTTTGGTTTTGTTATTTCTATTGGCAGTCTGATTTTAACTCCTACTTGGTTTGATGTCTTTACAATTATTATCTATATTGTCTTATTTGGTTTTCAAAAATATTGGGCCGCTCGCCATCGTCCAGTTCAAGTTAAAAATAAACAAACAGGTGAACCGTTGCCGTATTCTATTATTCGTTTTTATTTACCTAGTACTAACACCGAGGTGCGATCGGTGGTTGCCGACGAGCTAGGTCGTTTTTATGCTTTACTCCGACCTGAAACTTATTATTATACCGTGGACGAGAAAGAGGCTGACGGATCTTACCGTCGTATCTTTACTTCTTCTCCCGTTGAGTTTTCTCGTGGGGTGATGAGGGGCAATATTGAAGTTTAATCGGTTTTTGGTCATTTTTTTCTAGTTGTCACTGGGGTTATTTTCAATTTGCTCATAGTTCGTTAAACCAGTACAATAAGCCCGTAATAGCTAAAATTTATTATGTCTGAACAACAAAAATTCGTTATTCAAGGTCTGGGGGGTAAGAGAGTATTAAAAGGTAAAATTCCTACACCGGGGGCTAAAAATGCCATATTAAAAGTTTTGGCCGCTTCTATTTTATTTAAAGATGAACTGACGGTAGAAAATGTTCCAGAAATAGAAGATGTGACCAGAATGATAGAGCTTCTAGAGGATTTGGGAATTATTGTAGAGAGAAAAGGGCCAAATTCTTATCGCTTGTTGACATCTGATATTCGGACCAGTGAAATCTCTCCCGAAATATCTAAAAGATTGCGTTCTTCTATTGTGTTGACTGGTCCGTTGGTGGGGCGACTGGGTGAGGTAACTTTTCCTCATCCGGGGGGTTGTGTTATTGGTAAGCGTCCAATTGATTTTTTTATTGAAGCTTTTCAAATTTTAGGCGCAGATGTTAAAGACACCGGCGGTGGTTATCATATTAAGGTTGGACGAGGAGGGTTGAAGGGGTCGGAAATATTTTTCAAAAATCAAAGCGTAACTGCCACCGAAGATTTTTTAATGGCAGCGGTATTGGCTAAAGGCACGACGGTGCTAAAAAATTGTGCGATGGAGCCAGAAATAGAGGATTTGGGTAGATTTTTAAACAGTTGTGGTGCTAAGATAGACGGTCTTGGTACTCCGACGATTGTTGTTCAGGGTACTGGTCTTTTGTCTGGGAAAGGTCAAACCTATACCACCATGCCCGATCGTATTGCCGCTGGTAGTTTTATTATTTTGGGCGCTTTGGCTGGAGAAGATTTAGAAGTGACAAATTGTGAACCTAATCATTTAGATTCTCTTTTACACACTTTAAAATTAGTCGGTGTAAATTTAAAGATTGGGAAAAACTATGTTCATATTAAGGGTAGACAACAGAAATTTAAAGCGGTTGACCTGAAGACTCATGAATATCCGGGTTTCCCGACCGACCTTCAAGCACCAATGTCGGTACTTCTTACTCAAGCTGAAGGCCAGAGCTTTTTATTTGAAACTATTTTTGAGGGGCGATTGTCTTATCTTGAAACATTAGCCAGAATGGGTGCAGATACACGCGTTTTAGATGCCCACCGAGCCCTTGTCCATGGGCCAAAACGCTTGCTGGGCAAGGAGGTGGATAGTCCAGATCTGCGAGCGGGTTTAGCTTATGTTTTGGCGGGTATCATTGCGAGGGGTAAGACCGTAGTCCATAATATCTATTATATAGATCGGGGTTATGAACATATCGATGATCACCTGAGAAAGATTGGGGTTGATATAAAGCGGGTTAATATTTAAATGTCCATCTTTACTAAAAAATTAGGAATTGATCTGGGTACAGCTAATACGCTGGTTTTTGTTCCTGGCCAAGGGATAGTTCTAAATGAGCCATCGGTGGTGGCGGTGTCTGAGTTTGATAATAAGGTGGTGGCGGTGGGAAATGAAGCCAAAGATATGATTGGTAAAACGCCGGACAATATTCGCGCTTATCGACCAATGAAAGATGGGGTGATTGCTGACTATCGAGTGACCGAGGCGATGCTTAAATATTATATTTCAAAGGCTCTTGGTCCGTGGCATTTTTGGAAACCAGACGTCATGGTGTCAGTACCAGCGGGGGTAACCTCAACCGAGCGACGAGCGGTGATTGAGGCGGCGATGAAGGCTGGGGCAAAAAATGCCTATGTGGTGAAGGAGCCAATTCTGGCGGCGATTGGCGCCGGTATTCCGATCTATGAAGCCAAGGGTCATATGGTGGTAGATATTGGTGGTGGCACGACCGATGTGGCGGTAATTTCTCTGGGTGGCATTGTAGCTTCAACTTCGGTTAAATATGCGGGCAACAAAATTGATCAGGCGATCGCCGATTATATTAAAAAGACTTTCAACCTTGCTATTGGCGACAAGACGGCTGAAGAGGTAAAAATTGCCATTGGGTCAGCTATCCCCGTGGAAGAAGAAATTGCCTATGCTATTAAGGGTCGCGATTTTATGACTGGTTTACCACGAACAGCCGAAATTAAAACCAATGAGATTGTGCGAGCTATTGATAATGAGTTAAGGGAAATTATTAAAGCCATAAAACATGTTTTTCAGGAGACACCACCAGAGCTTTCCCGCGATATTATTGAATCTGGTATTATTATGACTGGTGGCTCATCCCAGTTGCGCAACTTAACCGAGTTGGTTTTTAGGCGGACGGGGGTTAAGGCGGTTTTAGCTGATGAATCGCTCTATTGTGTGGTTAGAGGTACGGGGGTAGCCCTAGAGCATCTTGATACTTATAAAAAAAGTATTATTAGTAAAAAATAAGCAGTGCTAGTTTTTCCTTTAAGACATCATGCTTATATTGTAATTGGTGAACGGTCAGAGGTGCTGATCGATTTAAAGAGCCAATTATCAGAAAGTCTGGGTAAACCACTTGAGGGTCACCCTGATGTATTTATTGCCGATTATGATTTGCTAACAGTAGATAATAGTCGAAAATTAAAATCTTTGGTTAGTGGTAAAGCTTTGGCGGGGGATAATAAATTTATTTTAGTCAGTATTGGTTCGGCTACTAATCAAGCTCAGAATGCTTTGTTAAAAGTACTTGAAGAACCAACCTTGGGCACTTATATTTTTTTACTGGCTTCGTCCAAACAAATGTTTTTGCCCACTATCTTATCACGAGTTGAGGTGTTGTTTTGGCGGAGTGGGGGTGAAGTTAGGGCTAGTGATGAAGTGGTATCATTTTTAACCGCCACTGCCGGCAATAGGACGTCTTTAATTAATACTTGGCACAAAGAAGAATTGCTAACTAAAAATTTTCTGGCTAGATTTTTGGATGGATTAGAATATTTGTCTATGCGGTCGGAGATGGCTTCATCTTGCCGTGGCCCTATTGTTTTGGCCCGTCGCTACCTATATGATTCTTCGGTTTTACCTAAATTAGTACTTGAATATTTGTCGGTAGCCCTACCGTCTATGACCAAAATATAATCGTGCTATAATCGTTTTATGTCCTACAATTTTTCCATTTTTAATAATCGAGCGGGGGAAATAGAAGAATGGCTCAAGAAAGAATATTCTTCTGTTCGTACTGGTAAAGCTTCGCCCCTACTTTTAGATAGCGTTTTTGTTGAATCTTATGGCTCACGAGTGCCGGTTAAACATATTGCAGCTATATCTATTGAGGATGCTAGAACCTTGCGGATATCTCCTTGGGAAAAATCTCAAATCCGAGATATTGAATCGGCTATTGCAGCTGCCAATCTGGGTGTTTCTACTTCTCCTGATTCCACCAGTATTAGAGTAATTTTTCCTGATCTGACAAGTGAAAGGCGCGAGTCCCTAAAGAAGGTCATAAAAGAAAAAATGGAAGAAGCCAAGGTCTCAATTAAGAAAGAGCGGGAGCGAGTAATTGGTGACATTGAGGCTAAGGCTAAAAGTAAAGAAATAAGTGAAGACGACAAGTTTAATATTAAAGATGAACTACAAAAGTTGGTTGAAAGCTTTGGCGGTCGCCTAGAAGCTATTGCTCTATCAAAAGAAGAAGAAATAAGTAAATAATCCCATCTTGCCACTTCTATGACTATAATAATTTTTATTGTTATAATTGCATTTTTAGTCTTTATTCATGAATTAGGTCATTTTTCGGCCGCTAAATTGTTTGGGGTACGGGTCGACGAATTTGGGATTGGTTTTCCTCCGCGATTATTATCTTGGAAAAAAGGGGAAACACTTTACTCTTTAAATTTTATTCCTTTCGGTGGTTTTGTTCGCATCTTTGGTGAAAATCCTAATGAAGAATCTGAACATGGTCAGGATCGGGCTAGAAGCTTAACCGCCAAGCCTTACTATCAACAAGCTCTAATCTTGGTTGGTGGTGTGTTTTTTAATTGGTTATTGGCGTGGCTACTTATTTCAATTGGTTTTATGTCTGGATTGCCAATGGCAGCTGATGGCGCTAAAAAAGAAGGGCTTATTTTAGATGATATAAGTACGATGGTACTTCAGGTGAGCAAGGAATCACCAGCTGCTCTTGCTGGTCTTAAACCGGGAGACAAAATAATAGCTATTAAGTCGGGGTTGGCTGTAAAAACCAATCCAACCGTGGCTGAATTTCAAGATATTATTAGAACTTCTGCTGGCGAAGTGGTGGTGGACTATGAAAGGGGAGGCGATGTTCAGCAAGTTTTTATTAAACCATTGATTGGCTTAACCGCTGAAGGAAAAGCGATTGGTGTGGCTTTGGATCAAGTTGGTAACCTTCAATTAAATCCGCTTTCTGCTTTATGGTATGGTTTTGGTCGCACCTTTGATATGACCAGAGATCTAACATTAGGCTTAAAAGATATCATAGTTGGTTTATTTTCTGGAGACAATGTCAAAGAAGCGGTAATGGGGCCGGTCGGTATTGCGGGGCTCGTGGGAGACGCTAGAGCTTTGGGAATAATTTATCTGCTTACTTTTGCGGCTTTTATTTCTTTAGATTTGGCAATTATTAACCTCATTCCTTTCCCAGCTCTTGATGGTGGTCGGTTGCTTTTTCTCCTGATTGAAGCGGTTAAAGGTTCTCCGATAAAGCCAATTGTGGCTAATTCTCTAAACGCCGTCGGGTTTCTTCTTTTAATTGGTTTAATGCTTCTGGTTACGATTTTTGATGTCTTGCGTTTATTCTAGTTTATTCCGTTAGGGTAGAACTTTTAGTAGGGGATAATAAAAAATAGCCCATGTCAAATAGGGCTATTTTTTGACCGCGACCCTTCTTTCCATTATGATTGAAGGTACTTATGTACCAAAGCCAATTGTTTACTAAAACCCGCCGTGAGGATCCGGCCGACGAAACCTCCAAAAATGCCAAACTTTTAATTCGGGCTGGTTTCATCCACAAAGAGATGGCGGGAGTTTATTCGTATTTACCACTAGGTTTGCGGGTACTGGAAAAAATTAAACACATTATTAGAGAAGAGATGAATATGATAAGAGGTCAGGAACTAACTCTGACAGCTCTTCAAGATAAAGATTTGTGGGAAAAAACTGATCGTTGGGACGATGACAAGGTTGATATTTGGTTTAAGACCAAATTAAAAAATGGGACTGAACTAGGTCTTGGTATGAGTCACGAGGAACCGCTAGTGGCAATTATGCGTGATCATATAAAGTCTTACCGTGACCTGCCGGTGTCGGCTTATCAGTTGCAGAATAAGTTTAGAAACGAATTGCGCGCTAAATCCGGTATTATGCGTGGACGGGAATTTATGATGAAAGATATGTATTCTTTTCATACCGATGAAGAGAGTTTAGACGCTTATTATCATGAGGTAGAAGAAGCTTATGAACGTATTTATAAACGAGTTGGTCTCGGTGATATGACCTATAAAACTCTGGCCTCTGGTGGTATTTTTACCAAATCAAGTCATGAGTATCAAACATTGTCAGAAGCAGGTGAAGACGTGATTTATATCTCTCGCGACAAGAAAATTGCTATCAATGAGGAAGTTTACACCGAAGAAGCTTTGGCTGAATTAGGGCTCTCGCGAGGTGATTTGGAGATGGTAAAGGCGATTGAAGTCGGCAACATCTTTAAACTGGGCACACGGTATTCTGAGCCTTTAGCCCTGTCTTATTTAGATGAATCTGGTAAATCTCACCCAGTGATTATGGGTTGTTATGGTATTGGTATAACTCGCTTGATGGGGACCATCGTAGAGGTGTTGGCCGATGAAGGTGGTTTGGTTTGGCCAGCTTCGGTATCGCCCTTCTCTGTTCATATTGTTACTTTGGGGACATCAGATTCTGTCCTCAAATCAGCTTCCGAATTGTATGAACTTCTGACTAAAGAAGGGGTTGAGGTTTTGTATGACGATCGGGACTTGTCGGCTGGTGAAAAACTATCTGACGCCGATCTTTTGGGTAATCCCTTGCGAGTGGTGGTTAGTGAAAAGACAGTAGCTGGTGGTAAATTTGAAGTCAAACGTCGTCAAAGCGGGGAGGTAGAATTTTTGACGGCTTCCGAATTGATAGCTCAGGCTGCTCGTTAGTTAGCTTTTAGTTAAATTTGATTTAATACATACTCCACTATGATGGACCGTTTTAGAGAAATGATGTCGCATGATATTGGTATAGATTTGGGTACAGCTAGTACCCTTATTTATGTTCGTGGTAGCGGCATTGTTATGATTGAACCCTCTATTGTGGCCTTAAACCAAAAGACTGGTCGGGTGGTGGCCGTAGGAGAAGACGCTAGTCAAATGATTGGTCGGACGCCGGCTCATATCACTGCTGTTCGTCCTCTTGAAAATGGGGTTATTTCTAACTTTGAGGTAGCAGAAGAAATGTTGGCTTATTTTTTACGTAAGGCTACAAGTGACTTGCCGCGTAAATTTTTTAGGCCACGAGTGGTGATTGGTGTGCCGTCGGGTATTACAAATGTAGAAAGACGGGCGGTTCGTGATGCGGTTAAAAATGCGGGTGCCGGAGAGGTTTTTATTATTGAAGAACCAATGTCGGCGGCTTTAGGTATTCGTTTACCGGTGCACGATCCGGTGGGTACCATGATTATAGATATGGGTGGCGGTACGACCGATATTGCTGTCATTTCTCTGGGGGGAGTGGTAAATGCTAAAAATCTTCATATTGCTGGTGAAAAACTCAATCAGGATATTATTGGTTATGTACGAGATGAGTTTAAAATTTTATTAGGTGAAAGGACGGCGGAAGAAGTAAAAGTAGCAATCGGTTCAGTTTTAAAATTAGAGGCTCCGCTTGAGGCTGCTATTCGTGGTCGTGATCTGGTTACCGGCTTGCCGCGAGAGGTGATTATTACTGACTCAGATATTCGCGAAGCTATTCATGATTCAATTATGCAATTGGTGGAAGCGGTTAAAGAGGTTTTAGAATCAACTCCACCTGAAGTTATTTCTGATATAATGCATCGTGGTATTGTGTTGGTTGGTGGTGGGGCACAATTGGCCGGTATTAAAAAGTTGTTAGAGCGTGAGCTACATATACCCATTCATCTAGTAGATGAACCTTATAGTGCTGTAGTGCGAGGCGCTGGTATTGTTTTAGAAAATCTTGAATTACATCGCGATATTTTGATGGACAATGAAGATGAATTACCTCCTAGATAAGAAGACTGTCTTTTCCAATTCTCCTCGTCGCCGTTATCAGGACAATTGGTTTTTTCTGGTGGTAGTCATTTTGGTTTTACTAATTGGCGGGCCCATTTTGTATAAAATTTTTTCGGCACCAGCGACTCAGCTGGTCGGACATGGGCGCAATCAGACAGCGGGTTTTGTTAGTGCTTTGGCTCATGACTTTAAGTTTTTCTCGTCCAAAGAGTCTCTGGTGGCAGAAAATTATAAATTAAAAGAGGAGCTAAAGAAGGCGTCAGCTTTAGGTTTAAGTTTGCGGGCGGAACTAGAAGAATATCGGGCTTTAGACTCGGCTATTGGCCACTCCTTAGCTGCCAGCTCCTCAACTCTTGTGGGTAAGGTTTTAGCTCCGATTGGTTTGTTTAATTACGATTCTCTATTGATAGACTTGGGGCGTAAAAATAGCCCAACTCTGGGTGCGGGGGATTTAGTGGTGGCTACTAATAATATAATTTTAGGCGAGGTGGTTGAAGTTGGTGCTTTGACTACTAAAGTTAAGCTATATTCAACTGCGGGTCGAAAAACTTCGGTGTTGATTGGAGAAGAAAATATTGTTGGACTAGCAACGGGCCAAGGTGGTGGTAACTATTTGGTTACCTTGCCGGCCGGCAGTATGGTGGTACACAACGACATCGTTAGAGCTAGTCGCAATGGTCGAGAGTATATTTTAGGTTTGGTGGGAGCGGTAGATAAAAACGATGAAACTCCTTTTCAAAAGGTTTTTATTAAAATACCACTAAATATTTACGAGTTACGTTTTGTTCAAATACATGATCGCTAGAATTTTTTGGGCAATAGTTATGTTGGTCTCACTATTGTTTCTACCGGGGTCATTTTTGTTAATTTTTTCGATATTAGGAGCATTGTTATTTCCGGTATATTTAGAGGGGGTGCTGTTGGTTTTTATTTGGGAATTAGCGGTTTCGTCACCACCTATTAATTTCTTTTTTTATTTTCCAGCCACTATTACCGTGCTCATTGCCATCCTTTTGGGGCATTTCGTTAAGGGCCACCTCATCCTGTATAATCATTAAACAATGTGGTATTTATGGCGCCAAATCTTGAAGTTTAAAAAGCGTTCAAGGGTTTTAGATCCGGACGAGATTTTTCTTGATTCTCGCAATTTACCATCTTTTAATACTCAACAATTTGAGGGGATGATTGAGCGACCGATTTCTAAACAATCCCTTATGTTTGCCAGTGTGGTTTTTTTGATTGTCGGTCTTATTTTTGCCGGCCGGATTGGTTTTTTGCAGGTAATACAAGGGGGGTCTTTTGCACTGAGGAGTAATCAAAATAGGCTTCATCACACTTTGGTATTTGCCGATCGGGGTATTATCTACGATCGCAACGGTATTCAATTGGCTTGGAATGATCCAGATCGTAAATATATTAAAAGTGAAGGTTTTTCGCACATTCTTGGTTATATTGGTTTTCCTACTGAAATTGAGCTTAAGGAAAAAGATTTTGATCCCAAAGAATATATGGGCAAGTCAGGAGTAGAAAATACTTTTAATGATGTTTTGATGGGTGAAAAAGGAGTAAAAATAGAGGAAGTAGATGCCCGAGGAAAAATAGAGTCTGATCATGTGTTAAAAGTGGCAAAGCCCGGTGATAGTGTCACAATTTCCATTGACTCACGGGTGCAAGCCGAGCTTTACCGTATTATCAAAGAGATTGCTTTTGATCATGGCTTTACAGGGGCCGCGGCGGTGGTGATGGATATTAAAACCGGTGAGCTTATTGCTCTAGCCTCTTACCCTGAATTTGATTCAAATATTATGGCGACCGGCAAAGATCGAGCGACTATTAATAAGTTTTTAAATGATTCGGGTAATCTTTTTCTAAACCGGCCCGTTTCTGGTTTATATACCCCTGGTTCAACGATTAAACCTTATATTGGTTTAGCAGCTTTGGCTGAAAATATTATTAGCCCAAGTAAAACTATTTTCTCTTCTGGTCGTTTGGTGGTACCCAATCCTTATTTTCCCGACAAGCCGAGTATTTTCCCCGACAACAAGGCGCACGGAGCGGTGGATATGAGGCGGGCTTTAGCGGTCTCATCTAATGTTTATTTTTATACTATTGGTGGCGGGTTTGGTTCTCAGACGGGTCTTGGTATTAAAAAGATTGATCAATATAGCCAACTCTTTGGTTTTGGTGAGGTTACTGGAATAGAACTAAATGCTGAGGCGGCCGGGGTAGTGCCTAGTCCCGCTTGGAAAGAAAAAGTCTTTCCGGGGGAGCCGTGGCGTTTGGGTAATACTTATCATACTTCTATTGGTCAGTATGGATATCTGGTCACTCCACTACAAGTTGCACGCGCAGCTGCAATGATTGCAAGTGGTGGCAAGGTCTTGAAGCCAACTTTGATAGCTCGACCAAAAACCAATACCATTGAACGCACCCTTAAAATAGATCAAGCCGATTTCCAAGTAATTCAAGAGGGGATGAGACAAACGGTGACCAATGGTACTGGTATTGTGTTGAATACTCCCAATGTGAAAGTGGCAGCTAAGTCTGGTACCGCTCAGGTAGCTTCGGAAACGAGAATTAATGCTTGGATAAGTGGTTATTTTCCCTACGACAACCCCCGCTATTCTTTCACGGTGGTAATGGAAAGTGGCCCCCTTACTACCAACGCTGGTGGTGGTATGGTAATGAGGCGGTTGTTAGACTGGATGGCGATATATACACCAGAATATTTGAGGTAGAATAAGCCTTTTTGACTAAGGATTAAAAATACTATATACTAGCCGTACTTTTCGGAGGAAAATTTATATTTAACCTTGAAATAATGATCAACGCCACCCCCACCTATTTGAGCCAAGAAAAATTTGATGAATTAAAAGATGAGCTCGACGGGTTGAAGATGGTTGAACGCAAGTCTATTGCTGAACAACTAGAGTATGCCAAGTCCTTGGGCGACTTATCAGAAAACGCTGAATACCACGAAGCGCGTGACAAACAGGCCGATATTGAAGATAGAATATCAGAATTGGAAGTTATGCTAAAATCAGCCGTGATTTTGTCTGGGGCTGCCGCTAAAGGAAAAGTTAGTATTGGTTCGCGGGTTAAAATTGAAAAGAAAGATGGTACCAAAATGGAATATCTCATAGTTGGCTCAGAAGAGGCAAATGCAGTAGAAGGTAAAATTTCCCACCATTCGCCACTCGGCCTAGCTCTTATGGACAAGAAAAAAGGTGAGGCAGTGGTCGTTACTACTCCCAAGGGTGATGTGCAATATACCATTCTTGATATAAAATAGAACAATGGCTTCTCTGGATGAAATTAGGGAAGAGAGATTAAAGAAACTAGAACTAATCAAAGACTCTGGGATAGAACCATACCCAGGGGATGTTTCTCGTACCCATGACATTAAATCAGCTTTGTCAGCTTTTGATGGGCTGGTAGCTTCAATGGAGCAAGTTGTCTTGGCGGGGCGTGTCATGGCTTTTCGAGGTCAAGGGGCAATTATTTTTATCAATATTTTTGACGGCACAGCGACCATTCAGGCACTTTTGAAGCGTGATGAAATGGATGAAAAAATTTTTGATCTATTTTCGTCCGTGGTGGATATGGGAGATTTTGTTGAATTAGCCGGAATTTTGTTTACAACCAATCGGGGTGAAAAAACTATTAAAGTTGCTGATTGGAAAATGCTAAGTAAGTCATTACTACCTTTACCGGAAAAATGGCACGGTTTAACTGACGAAGAAACTCGTTTTCGTAAACGATATTTAGATATTTTAATGAACAAAGAGGTTCGAGATAATATTGAATTAAAAGCCAAGTTTTGGCAGTTTGCGAGAAATTATTTAATCCAAGCTGGTTTTATTGAAGTTGAAACGCCAAGCCTTGAACTAACTACTGGCGGGGCCGAGGCTAATCCGTTTAAAACTCACCACGACGACTACGATCTAGATGTATATCTACGTATTTCGGTGGGGGAATTGTGGCAGAAAAAATTGTTGGCGGCTGGTTTGCCTCGCACTTTTGAAATTGGCCGAGTTTATCGCAATGAAGGTACTAGTCCTGATCACGCTCAAGAATTTACCAATCTAGAATTTTATGCCGCTTATATGGATTTGGAGGGCGGTATAAAATTAACAGAAGAATTAATTCGTGGTTTAGTTCGCGATGTTTTTGGTAAAACAGTTTTTTCTACTCGCGGCTTTACTTTTGAATTTCCGGTAGGGCCATGGCCACGAATTGAATACGTGGCGAAAGTTAAAGAAATGACTGGCCTTGATGTTTTGGTGGCAACGGAAGAGGAAATGAAAAATAAACTAGATGAATTGGGAGTAAAATATACTGGTGACAATCGGGAGCGACTGACTGATACTTTGTGGAAATATTGCCGTAAACAAATTGCTGGTCCAGCGTGGCTGGTGGGTCACCCAAAACTTGTTTCGCCTCTAGCCAAGGCTCGCCTAGACAATCCCAATCTGACCAATCGAGCTCAACTTATTTTAGCGGGAGCCGAAGCGACCAATGGCTTTTCAGAACTCAATAACCCAGTTGATCAACGCGAGCGTTTTGAACTTCAACAGAAACTAATTGATCGTGGCGACAAAGAAGCCATGATGCCCGATTGGGAATTTGTGGAAATGTTAGAACATGGTATGCCGCCGGCTTTTGGTAATGGATTTGGTGATCGCTTATTTACCATTCTTGTTGACAAGCCATTACGCGAAACCCAGATTTTCCCTTTAATGCGACCAAAAATAGAAGAATAAACAAAAAATAGCTTTAGATAAAAACCGTCGGTGACTGTGGGTCGCCGACGGTTTTTCTGTGGATAAGATTGTTTGGAAAGTGGAGGCTGGTGGGATATACTATCTATGTAGTGGGAAGTAGTGGGAAACTTAGCTGCAAAATTATATGCTTATTGGCGAACACAGACACACAATTGATGCCAAGAACCGGCTTAGTTTACCTGCTAAGTTTCGAAAGGAGATTGGTAAAAAGGTGGTGATTACGTATGGCTTGGATAACTGCCTCTTTGTTTATCCCCTGAAAGAGTGGACGAGGGCGGCAGCTGGGCTAGCTGCTCTCTCGATCGGCCAGGCGAGTACCCGTGACTTCAACCGTTTTATGCTCGGAGGGGCGGTAGAGACAGACGTCGATGCCATGGGACGCATTCTCTTGCCAGACTTCCAACGAGAGTTCGCAGGACTCTCAACCAAGGTGGTGGTGGCGGGTATTCACACTCGGCTCGAGATTTGGGACGAAGATCGCTGGAAAGAGTATACCGGTCGGATCAAAAAACAGGCCGATATGCTAGCGGAAAAATTGGGAGAAATTGGGGCGATTTAAAATATGCAACGGCCTCACATTCCTGTTCTTTTAAATGAAGTTATAGATGGTCTAGCTTTGGAGTCGGGCAATGTTGTGGTGGATGGGACAGTTGGTTTTGGTGGCCATGCGGCGCTTATTTGTGAAGCGATTGGCGATGGTGGCACCTTGCTGGCTATCGACACCGATGCCCAAGCTTTACGGGCGGCGGAGCAGTATCTACGTGATTTTCCGGCTCATAAGTTTTTTATTGAAGGCAATTTTCGGGAAATACGAGAACTGATCAGAGAAAAAGGTATCAATGGGGTAGACGCTGTCCTTCTAGACATTGGGATGAGCTCGTTTCAGTTAGATGAGCCGGGTCGTGGTTTTTCTTTTCGACGTGACGAACCACTGATTATGACTTTGTCTTCAAACCTTGATGCCCCCCTAACTGCGATGGATTTGCTCAACGATCTTTCGGCCTCTCAGTTGGCTGACATCATTTACGCTTATGGTGAAGAAAAGTTTAGTCGTCAGATTGCCGCCGCTATCATTGAGGCGCGAGAATTGGCTCCCATAAAGACCACTGGTCAGTTGGTGAAGATAATCGAGGAGGCAGTGCCACACTGGTATCGTGCGCGGAAAATTCACCCCGCTACTAAAACTTTTCAGGCTTTACGAATCGCTGTTAATGATGAGCTAGACAGTCTAAAGCTTGGGCTAGAGGAAGCTTGGGAACTGTTGGCGATTGGGGGTAGGCTGGCCGTCATTTCCTTCCATAGTTTAGAAGCAAGGATTGTTAAAAATTTTTATATCAAAAAAAAGCAAGAGGGGTTAGGCCTAATTATGACTAAGCATGCGGTTAAGCCTAGTCGGGAAGAAGCTAAAGCCAACCCGCGGAGTCGTAGTGCTGAATTAAGAATAATAAAAAAAATAATATGAACACTAAAGTCGCTACCATAAACAATATTGAACACCGGTTGGTTGTTATCTTGGGCGCCCTGCTTTTGGTAGAAGCTTTTATGTATGTTTATTTTGTTAATAGTTCTATTTTTAATGTTGTAGCTAGAAAAGAGACTGAAGAGATGGTGTCGGTAACCGAAACCGAGATTACCGGTCTGGTGGCTCGTTATATGTCATTGTCTGATCAGGTAAATTTGGCACTAGCTTATGAAAAAGGGTTTGTGGACGCACCCGCTGACGGCAGGTTTGCCGTTGTAAAGCCGGAAGCTGTCGCTCTCTCTTTCAATGATTAACCTCAAGGCCAACTTTCGTATTCGTCTTATAGGTTTATGTATTTTGGCTGTCCTGATTATTTTTGCCACCAGACTTTTCTTTTTACAGGTGGTGCGTGGTGCCGATTATAATGACTTGGCCGATCGGCAATATTTACGTTCGGCTCGTACCTTTTTTAACCGAGGCTCTATCTATTTTACATCTAAGGATGGTAATTTGGTGCCGGCTGCCTCTTTGCGTCAAGAGTTTTTGTTGACTATCAATCCTCAACTTATTGTTGAGCCGGCTAAAGTTTTTAGTAAATTATCAGGCATTTTGCCCGATTTAGATGAAACCGAATTTATTGCTAAAGCTGGAGCTAAAAACCGTTTATATGAAGAAGTGGCTACGGGTATATCTACTACCGATGCAGAGGCGGTTAAAGCTCTAGAAGAAAGAGGGGTGTATGTGTACAAAGAAAAAAGGCGCTTTTATCCGGCTGGTCGTACCGCCTCTCATGTTCTTGGTTTTATGGCTTATCGGGGTGAAGATTATACGGGTATCTATGGTTTAGAGCGTGAGTACGACCGTATTCTTGCCCATACTGGCAGTGGCTCTTTTGCTAGCTTTTTTGCGGAAATATTTTTAGGGGTAAAAGATGAGTTATCTGACACAGTAGAGGGGGGAGAGGGTGATATTGTGTTGACCTTGGAACCAATTGTTCAAAATCGGTTGGAAAAGATTTTAGCTGAAACAGCGAGTCGCTATAGTGCTGATGCTGCTGGGGCAATTGTTATGAACCCACACACGGGCGAGATTATTGCGATGGCCGCGGTGCCCGATTTTAATCCAGGGGAAAAACAAAAAGACATTACAGCTTTGCCCAATCCTTTGGTGGAGAGAGTGTTTGAAATGGGTAGCGTGGTAAAGCCTCTAACTTTGGCAGCCGGTATGGATGCGGGCGTAATCAACGCCCATACTACTTTCAACGATACTGGTAAGGTGGTTTTAAACAACCGTACTATTATGAACCACGACAAAAAGGCGCGCGGGGTCGTGGATATGCAAGAGGTGATAGATAACTCTCTTAATACCGGAGCAGTTTTTGTGATGCAGAAAATGGGCAAAAGTAGTTTTCGTAAATATATGTTGTCTTATGGTATTGGTGAAAAGACTGGTGTAGATTTACCCGGTGAAGTGGCGGGACTAGTTGGTAATTTACAAAGTCCTCGTGATATTGAATATGCTACAGCTTCTTTTGGTCAAGGCATCGCCTTAACACCAATAGGGGCCACGCGGGCGTTTGCTGTTCTGGCAAACGGTGGCAAATTGGTTGAACCTCATATTGTTAAGGAGGTTAAATATGATATTGGTACCACTAAAGTGGTTGCCCCTAAAATTATCCGGACGGATGTTTTAAAGAGGGAGAGTACAGAAGAAATAACTCAAGTTCTTATTAATGCGGTAGACGAAGCTTTGTTGGGTGGAACTCTCAGTTTGCCCGATTGGAGTGTGGCTGCTAAAACTGGTACCGCTGAAATGTCTGACGGCAAAGGGCGCTATTTGTCCGATCAGTATCTCCATTCTTTCTTTGGCTATTATCCGGCTTACAAGCCTCGTTTTATTACTTTTATGTATCTGGTAAACCCTAAGGGAGCTCCTTTTTCTTCCGATACTTTATCACGTCCATTTATGGAAACAGCTAAATTTCTGCTAAACTATTATGAAGTTCCTCCCGATAGATAATTTAAAAAATACTGTAACATTTTATGCAATCTGTAAAGGATTTGGTGAGAAGGTTGGTATCAGAAATATTAATCAAGGAGGCCCATCTTATACTTTCTCGTTATAAGCCGAAGATTATTGCGGTGACTGGTTCGGTGGGTAAAACTTCCACCAAGGATGCTGTTTACAATATTCTCCGTGAAAAATATCGTATTCGCCGGAGTGAAAAAAGCTACAACAGTGAGTTTGGTTTACCGCTTACTATTATTGGTCAAAAGAGTGCTTGGATGAACCCGATTGGTTGGGCCAAGGTTATTTTTTGGGGCGCAACTGAAGTGTTTTTTCCTAGTTTGTATCCCGAATGGCTAGTTTTGGAAGCGGGGGCAGATAGGCCGGGAGACATTAAGAAAATGATGAAATGGTTGAAGCCGGATATTGGTATCTTGACTCGTTTACCTGAGATTCCAGTGCATATTGAATTTTTCCCTGATCGAGAAGCGGTGGTGCGAGAAAAACTAGCTTTAGCTCAAGGGGTAAAAAAAGATGGACTAATTATTTACAACCGCGACGACGAAACTTTGCATGAACGGCTACAAAACTTTAGTCAGCGCAAGGTTACCTATGGTTTTTCCGCTACCGCCGAAATCAAAGCTTCAAATGTTCAAATCCTTTATGATAAATCGGACACCGTTTCTCTGCCTGTTGGTATTTCGTTTAAATTAGATTATAGCGGTCAAATCATCCCTATTCGTATTAAGGGGGTTTTGGGTCAACATCAAATCTACTCTGTCTTGGCGGCGGTGGCGGTGGGTATTAGTTCTGGTCTCAATATTGTAGATATGGCTGAGACAATTCAAAATTCACACGAGACACCGCCGGGTCGCCTCCGCCTTATTTCTGGGGTCAAAGATACGGTTATTCTAGATGACACCTACAACTCATCTCCAGCGGCATTAGAAGCGGCCTTGGTTGCTTTAGGTGACATTGTTACAGAAGGTAAAAAGATTGCAGTCTTGGGTGATATGTTAGAGCTAGGTGAATACACTATTGAGGCTCATAGGGCGGCTGGTAGGCTGGTGGCAACAACTTGTGACTTGTTATTTACTGTTGGCTTACGTTCTAAATTTATTGAGGAAGGGGCCAAAGAAGCTGGGATGGCCGAATCATCCATTCAACATTTTGAAAGTTCCACCGAAGCGGGA
>CAYSSL010000003.1:0-10886 GCA_964433715.1 uncultured Candidatus Saccharibacteria bacterium
CTTCCTGTCGCTGTTATTTCCAATAACACCAATACTGTTAATACCGGCGTTGGTTTACGTTTTGGGGCAAAAAATGGCAATGGATCAAATAATGCGCCACTAGCCCAAATTAGTGCCGTAACCGAACAAGTATCAACGGGTGCTGTTAATTATGGCGGTCTTCAATTTTCAACCGCCAATGGTGCTCGCTTTGTTGATGCAATGAGAATATCAAATGCGGGTAATGTGGGTATTGGCACACTTACCCCCAAGACAAAGTTAAATGTGGCTGGGGTGGTGGGTATAGATGGCGTGGGTAGCTCGCGCGTTTTGGGTCAATTGAAATTTGGCGTGTCTGATGAGGATATAAGTACTGCTGGAGAGGGTTATGGTGTGGGCACTATCAGTCTAAATTATACCAATGCCACTAAGCCAGCTTTGGATATTTTTGGGGCACCCAAATTTGACGGATATGGACCAGTCGGCAATCGTCTTGTTCGAGTATTTGATGATCTAGATGTGGCGAGCGATGTGTATGCCAACCATTACAATATTTGTACTGGCACCGGCAATGCTCGGGTTTGTAACCCGATGTCTACTGGAGGTCAGTGGGTAACTTCGGGAAATAATATTGCTAATACTAATACAGGTAATGTTGGCATTGGCACTTATGCTCCTACCGCCAGACTTCATGTTGCAAATGCTAATTCTGTTAACGCACTAGTTGAATCGACCTCTGGCAATGCTTCAATTTCGCTTAAGGCGGGTACTCAGCCGACGTGGATTATGTCCAATTTGGCTACCGATGGTAATTTCCGCCTAGCTCATACAGATCCAAACGGAGGTACTAAATTATTTGTTGAAAAAGGAAGTGGTGATGTGGGCATAGGAACAACTAACCCTGGAAGTAAACTTGATGTGGAAGGAGGGGTGACGGCCAATAATATTAGAGTGGATCGTGGTGGCTATATCTCTCTTGGCACGGCGGCCATTGATTCAGATGTTAAACTGGACGTTGATGGTCCTGTTAGGCTTAAAGGTTTAGCTCAAGATACTACTAGTACTAAAGTTCTCGTAGCCGACAATGACGGCAAAATTGGATACAAGGAGACTACTTCTAATGGTGATGGTCAAAAAGTATGTGTGGCGGTTGGTTATGGTGGTGCTTTTTACAACTTTAGAGTAAAAATGATTACGTGGTTTAATGAAAAAATAGCTAGTAGGACTCTAATTGAAATAAATGTTCCCGCTACCTCGCGAAAGATTTTGGGTGTGCAAATAGAAAAGGGAGAATGGTTCTCGTTTAAGGATCAATTGATTGCATCAAAAAATATGAATGATTTGCCACAGTTGCCACGAGAAACGCAGGGCCAAATATTTGTTCCGTCAACTTGGACAGCCCGTGATTGTCAGGACTGGGTAGCAACTCAGAGAGGGGCTATAGATAGTTATCAACTTGGTTGTATTTTCCCAACAGCCCAAGGTAATGGTAAGAAGTTTTCCTATTCTCCCGTTGGTATTGTTTGGAATGGTGATGGTACGGCTGGAGGGGTGATTGGTGGAACGATTGTTAACGATTATTTCGGTATTGGTAACCCTATTATTACTACAGTTGCTGGTACTTTTGTTGGAGCAAATGTTAGCTTGAGTAGTGCTACGCCAGCGCCACCTACGTATAACTGCGGTTGGTAAAATAAATTTCTTCCCCAAAAATCCCCGCCGCCGGCGGGGATTTTTGGTTTTTATTTTGTTATAATAAATAGCAAATGTTTGTCGACTCTTCCGCTCTTAAAGAACTTCTCATTTCTGCTCGTGTGGGCAGCAGGGTGTTGCTCGATGATTTAGAACAAGAAGCTAAAGAAAAAGGCATGTCGCTGTCGGAGCGAGTATTGGCCGAAGGTTTGATTTCTGGTGATGATCTGCGCCGACTAGAAGCCAAGGCGGCGGGTGTACCTTTTGTGTCAGCATGGACAGAAGAAATACCTTATACGGTGCTCGCCAAGATACCAGAACCAATAGCTAGAGCTCATAATGTTATAGCTTTGCGAGAGTCTGACGGGGGGTTAGAAGTGATTGGCCTTGATCTATCAAGCATTATGATGGCCGGCGATTTAGCAGGACACAAGTCGGGTTTAAGGCCTCGTCTGGGTTCAGAAAATTTGGTACGCAAACTACTTTTGTCATATCAAAAATCTTTACGTCACAATTTTGGTGATTCACTGCGCGCTCTTGGTAGTTCGCTAAAAGAAGAAAAAAGTGAGCGCGATTTGGCTGAGATTATTGGTTTGTTGTTTGGTCAGGCTCGGGCTAGTAGTGCCGATCAGCTACATTTAAATGTGTCACCCGAAGAAACGGTGGTTAGCTATCGGATAGGCTCGCAATTGTTTCCCGCCCTATCTACCAATCCTTATGTTGGGTCTAGAATGTTTGAGGCCACTTCTTATACTGACCTGTTTGCTCCTTACGGCTACGAGCCGACTTATCGCTCGACTGACGAATGGTCAAAAAGAGCAGTCTTTGTTCGCAAAGATAAAACCAGTTTGATTTCTTTGGACGCGGTCGGGATTTGGGGTGAAGGACAAAAGGCAATTTTAAAGACTCTTAAACAGGGCGGGTTGATGACAGTAGGTTCGGCCAGCTCCACCAACCTTAAAGATTTGTTTTACACCATAGCTCTTCAGGCTGCCGATAGAGGATTGTCGGTTTTGATGCTAGAAAAACAGCGGGAGCGCTACTTAAACCATGTGGAGCAGGTATTGGTAGGTGGTGATGGTTTGGCACCAGACGAAGCTCTACGGCGGCTTCTACCGCAAGATTATGATGTGGTCTTGGTTGATGAAGCTGTTTCGGCGCCACTTATGACTTTAGCTGCTTCAGCCGCCGCTCGAGGGTTGGCAGTTTTTGTTGGTTTGCCAGAGTCTACGTCGGACAGGTTGATTAGTAAAACTATTGAACTGGTGGGAGATTCATATATTGTTTCGGCGGTGGCTACCGGTTTTATGCTTGTTGATAAAGTGCGCGAGCTTGGGGTAGAGGGTACCCCCTCTCCTATTACTGAGCAGGAAATTAAAGATTTGGGAGGATTTGTAAATATTGAGAAAATATCGTCTTTTCTAAATCAGGAAGGCTTGATGTCTGATCAAAATTCTCTTCAAAAGATGAATTTTAAAGTTCGTCGCTCTGGAGCTGTTTCCGACCCACTATTTAATCGTCAGCGTTATGTCGCAGAAACTATTTTGGTGGATAAATTGGTGGCAACCATGCTGGCTGATGGTAAAAAACCAGAGGAAATAGTAAAAAAATCTAAACAAGGAGGAGTGCTATCTTTAGCGGAAGATGTTTTTGCACAGGCGGCTGTTGGTAAAGTAGATCTAAATGAGGCGATTGCTTTGGTGCGAAGGGCTCACTAAATAGCTTGTGTTATACTATTTCCGATGAGGCTAAAATATATCATTGGAAATTGGAAAATGAATCCGTCCTCGCCTAGAGAGGCCAAGGCTCTTATTTTGCCTATTAAAAAAGCGGCTGCCAACTTAACTAAAGTGCGGACTGTTATTTGTCCGCCTAGTATCTATTTGTCTGCGTTGGTACCACCTCGGCCATCAAAAAAACTTTTTTGGGGTGGCCAAGATGCCTACGGAGAATTGGAGGGGTCTTATACGGGAGAGGTGTCGGCTAAGATGATAAAAAATATTGGCGCTGACTATGTCATTCTTGGTCACTCGGAGCGGCGGCGGAAAGGGGAAACTGATCGGGTGGTGCGAGAAAAAATTCAAACTGCCATTTCGGCTGGGCTGAAGGTTATTTTGTGTATTGGAGAAGAAAAGCGTGATGCGGGCGGTGAATATTTGGAATTTTTACGACGTCAAATGGGTAACTGTTTGGGGGATTTAAAAAAGAGCTTTTATAGTGAAATTTTGGTAGCTTACGAGCCGGTTTGGGCGGTGGGAGGGGGTTCACGGTCAGCCGATACTCCTGATAATTTTTTTCACAACGCTCTTTTTATTAGAAAAACCTTCGCTTCTATGGCTGGCACTGAGGCGGCCCATGCTTTATCGGTGTTGTATGGTGGGTCGGTTGATGTAAAAAACGCCGAGGGATTTTTGGTAGATGGTCGGGCTGACGGGCTTTTGATTGGACGAGAATCTCTGGTGCCCGATCATTTTAGACAAATTTTACAAATTGCTGATAAGGTTAAATAATAAACTTATGTCTAAATTACCCTTTAAAACAATTAAAGATTTAAAAATAAAAGATTTAAAAGGTAAGAGGGTTTTAGTGCGCGTTGATTTTAATGTTCCCCTTGAAGAGGGAAAAGTGGTAGATGAAAATAGACTTTTAGCTTCATTGCCCACTTTAAATTATCTATCTTCACGGGGCGCTAAAGTGTTGGTTATTTCACATTTAGGACGAAAAGGGACCGAAACTTTGGCGCCGGTTGCTCGCGCCTTGGAAAACCATATTAAAATTGGTTTTTCTAAGATGATATTTGATGACGAACGAATAAAAAGTTTGCCCAACGGATCTGTTTTGCTTTTAGAAAACCTGCGTCGACACGAAGAGGAAGAAAAAAATGATAAAGCTTTTGGTAAGCGCCTAGCGGGACTGGCGGATATTTATATTAATGATGCTTTTTCGGCGTCCCACCGTGCCCACAGCTCCATTGTAGGGGTAGCTAAACATTTACCGAGCTTTGCCGGATTGTCTTTTACCAAAGAATATACTGAATTGAGTAAGGTTAATAAGGCGGGGCACCCCTTCGGACTAATTTTAGGAGGAGCTAAATTTGAAACCAAGTTGCCGGTGATTAAAAAGTTGTTACCTCGAGCTGACTTTGTATTTGTGGGTGGGGCGCTTGCGCATCCTTTGTGGCGCAAATTGGGCTATGAAATAGGTAAATCACTGGTTGATGATGGGGTAAAGGGGTTGGCGGAAATTCTAAAAGATAAAAAAATATTTTTACCGATAGATGTGGTGGTTAAAACTAAAGATGGCCGAGCAACCAAAAAACCTGAGGCAGTGGGTAAGCAAGACAATATCCAAGACGCTGGTCCAGAAACATTAAATTTGATTGCTGACAAGATAGAAAAAGCAAAGTTTATTTTATGGAACGGGCCACTGGGTAATTGTGAGAAAAACTTTACCAAAGGGACAGATGGTGTTGCGGAAATTATTGGCAAAACCGGCGCTTATTCAGTGGTGGGTGGCGGAGATACGGTGGCGGCTATTGAACGGGCTCACTTAAGTAAAAATTTTAGTTATCTATCAACCTCAGGTGGCGCAATGCTTGAGTTTATTGCCAAAGGGACTTTGCCGGGAGTGGAAGTGCTAATAAAATAAAAACCGGGTCGCACCTAGTGCGACCCGGGCAGAGACCTAGAAAGGAATATCGTCTTCGGGAATATCGTCTTCCGATGTTGACCGGGAGTTGGTTTTTTCGATAGTGCTCGGCAGTTCCATCTGGTCACCCGGGTTTAGTTTTCCTTGGAACATTCGAATAACAGCCAGTGTCGTCTCGACTATGTTCCCTAAGGTCTCAGCATTGGGGGCGCGGATGACCTTTTGACCTTGGCCGCGGAGGCTGAGGATTAGCCGATGATTACAAAAACCGCCTTCTTCCGGATTGGGGCACAGATCAATGTCGTAGGCGATTGTAACATGGCAGACTTCTTCAACCAGCACATCATTTTCAAAAAAACTTTCGTACTCCCGTTGTTTTCTCTGTTCAAGCACCGTAGCCTCCTCTCTAGTGGGGTTCATTTGAACTGAATTATTTCTAGCTCAAAAATTTAAGCTTGTCTATTTTATATATTCTTTATTATTTTCTGCTGGTTTCCCGCAAAATCTTTTTTGTCACCAGTGATAGCTGGGTCGGGGTAGACCCAAATATGAGCGTGGGGGACTTCGTTGCCAATAATTTTTGATAAAACAAAGTCGGTATTGAAAGCTTTTTGCTGGGCGCACGCGATTTTCCTAACTACTTCGAAATATTCCCCGACATTTGGGGTGTCCCACACCCAGCGGTAATGAGTTTTGGGTATGACCTGCACATGACCGACCGCTATCGGATTGATATCTAAAAAAGCCAAGAAATGCTCATCCTCGTAGACTTTATAAGCAGGAATTTCATTATTTATTATTTTACAAAATATGCAGTCTGTCATTTGGTTGGAAACGGGTCGTCGCTCCCGCTTGAAATTAAAATACTAAAATATTATCTCACTGTAATATTACTCTTATTTTAAAATTTGGCGACCGCTGTTTCTAAGGGGATGCTATAATAAGCCCCATGCAAAAGAAGTGGCAACTTAAGACTGGCGACAAAATAGCCGATTTTGATCTGTTGTTTGGCGAAATCTCGGCCACAATTCTTGCCAATAGAGGTGTTAAAAACAGGGCGGAGGCAGAAGCGATTGTTTTGCCCGATTATGAGCGTCATATTCACGACCCCTTTTTAATGAAGGATATGGATAAGGGGGTTGAACGAATCCTCAAGGCCATAAAAAATAAAGAAAAAATAGTCATTTTTGGTGATTATGATGCTGATGGGGTACCTGCCTCAGCGATTTTGGCTGAATTTTTTCAAAAAATAGGCTATCAAAATTTTACTGTTTATATTCCACATCGTCATAACGAGCAGTATGGTATGTCGGTAGTGGCGATAGAGAAATTTGCGACTGACGGAGTAAAACTTATTATCACGGTTGATTGTGGGATTTCTAACTTAGCTGAAGTAAAAAGAGCTAAGGAGCTAGGGATAGAGGTGGTGGTGACCGATCATCATTTGCCGCCCAAAAAGTTGCCTAAAGCCGTTGCGGTGATTGACCCTAAACGAGCTGACTGTACCTATCCCTATAAACATTTAGCGGGTTCAGGAGTGGCTTTTAAATTGGTGCAAGCACTTTTAGACCGAGGGGGGTTTCCTGATATTTCGGCCAGCTGGGAAAAATGGCTGTTAGAACTGGTGGCGATTGCTACCGTGGCGGATATGGTGCCTATTACTGGAGAAAATAAAGTAATGGTGAAATTTGGGTTAATGGTTTTACGAATGACAAAGCGGGCGGGATTGATGGAACTATTTAGAGTCTTAAAAATTAAGCGCGAATATATTACCGAAGAAGATATTGGATTTATGATTGGTCCGAGGTTAAATTCGGCCGGTCGTATGTCACACGCCTTAGAGGCTTACGAGCTTCTTATGACAGGGAATCATGAGGAGGCGGCTAAGATTGCAACCGATCTAGAGGGTCGCAATCAGGAGCGCCGGAATCAGGTGGCAGAAATATTGGCCACCGTTGAGAGTTTGGGTTTTGGGCAGAATTTATCTCCGGTTATTGTGGTGGGCAATGAAAATTGGGGTTTGGGGGTGCTGGGTTTGGCTGCGGCACGTATTTCGGAAAAATATAAGCGGACCGTTTTTGTCTGGGCGGTAAATGGCAGTGGTGAAATTAAAGGTTCTTGTCGGTCCGATGGGCAGGTAAATGTCGTGGAACTAATGACTGCAGCCAATACACCCAAATTTTTTCGCGATTTTGGTGGGCACTCGTTTGCGGGCGGTTTTTCTCTAACAAAAGATGCTTTACCTAAACTTGAAAAGAAATTACTGGGTGCTTATGACAAGGTCTCAAAAATGGAAATAGTAGAAGAAGAGGAGGTGGATATAAAAATTTCTTTAGAAAATATTAATTGGCGGGTACAGAAGGAAATAGAAAAACTCGGGCCTTATGGTCTAGACTTTGAAAAGCCAGTGTTGTGGTTGGAAAATCTGGTTATACTTTCGGCCAAAAGTTTTGGTAAAGATGGTGGACACACGGAAATAATGTTCGGTGATGATCAGGGAAACAAGATGTCTGCCATTGCTTTTTTCTCCTGCGAAGCTGGGACTGGATTTTCTTATGATTCTGGCCATATTTGGACGGGGGTAAATATTGCGCCGGGGAGGCGAGTGGACCTCTTGGCCCATATTGAAAAATCGACTTTTAAAAACCGACCCGAATTGCGGTTGCGGATTGTTGACCTGAGGCAAGCAATTTGATTGACTAGTGACCAGAGAGAAAGGGTAGGACTATGTTTATTCCAATGTGGTTGGTGGCCTTAGGCGTTGTGTGTATCGTCATTTGCGCCCTAGGGGCCGGTTGGATGATTCTCGTTGCCTTCCTTGAGTGGTATTTTGATGATGGCGACGAAGAAGAGGAAAATTCTGCCTTGGTGTAAATCTTTGGCGGAAGATGGGGGGCTGCTACGGCGGCCCCTTTTTATGTTATTATTTTTTTGATGCTAAAAATAATTTTAAATACTGATGGTGGGGCACGGGGGAACCCCGGACCAGCGGGGATTGGGGCGGTAATCTGTGATGAAAATAAGAAAATCATCGCGACGGCTTCAAAATATATTGGAGAAAACACTAACAATGAGGCCGAATATCAGGCGGTGCTTTTGGGTCTAGATTTAATTAAAAAAAACTTTAAGGTTGAAGAAATTAAATTGGCGGAGATAGAATTGTGCGTGGATTCAGAGCTGATTGCTCGCCAGCTGAAAGGACAATATAAAGTAAAAGAAGATCGGTTGCGGGTTTACCACACCGAGATCAAGGAAATTTTAAAAGCTGATTTTCCTAATTTTAAAATTACCGAGATTAGACGGGAACAGAATAAAGAGGCCGATGAGTTGGCCAATGAAGCAATGGACGGGGGTTTAAAGTAAAGATTAATCCATCTCTATGTTTATGGTTGGTGGTTTTTGGATAAGACAGCCAGACGGTTTCAAAATATTACGTCAATTGGTATTTTGGGTGGCGGTTGGATTTTTGGTGGGAGTAGTGGTCTTGCCTTTTATTAATTTACCGGCCAATGTTGTTGTTTTCTTGTTTTTGCTGGCCACGGTTTTATTTATAGTAGCCCGCTGGCGACCACAGTCTTATACCCTTTATTTGGTGGTCGCCTCTTTGGTGTTGGGACTAGCTTTGGGTTTAGGCCGAATGTATGTCACTTTAGCGGAAGAAAATATATTGGCTAAGCAGGTGGGAGAAAGCGTATCTTTACAGGGAGTAATAATTGAAAACCCAGACAAGCGCGACACTACCACTCGTTTGATGGTGGAAGAACTAACAACCGGAGAAAGGATATTAGTATCTACTACTTTATATCAAGATTTATATTATGGTGATCTCCTGCAGGTGTCTGGTAAATTAAATTGGCCAGAAAATTTTACCACCGATAGTGGGCGAGAATTTGATTATGTGTCGTATCTTAAGGTGAGAGATGTGGTATATGAAATATCTTTTGCCAAAGTTGAGCGTTTATCTGGTGGTCATGGTAAGGCTTTATATGCTGGACTTTATTCTTTAAAACAGAAGTTTGTTGATCGTTTAAATTTAGTGTTACCTGAACCACATTCATCTTTGCTGGCTGGTTTATTGGTCGGTGAGCGGCGCGGTTTGGGGGACGATTTAACAGAGTCTTTTCGGCGAGCGGGATTAATTCACGTCGTGGTCTTGTCTGGGTACAATATGACAATTGTGGCGGAGGCGATTATTCTTGTTTTAGCTTCATTCTTGCCTCTAACTTACAGTCTATTTTTGGGAGCTTTGGGTATAATTTTATTTGCCCTGATGGTGGGAGGAGGAGCGACGGTGGTTAGAGCCTCGATTATGGCTGGACTAGCCTTGTTTGCCCGCCTGACCGGTCGAACATATGAGGCTGCCAATGGCTTGTTTATTGCTGCGGTGATAATGGTAGCTATTAATCCGCTGGTATTGGTTTATGATGTTGGTTTTCAATTATCTTTTATAGCGACACTGGGTTTAATTTATATTTCTCCTATCTTAGATAATAAGATCAATTGGCTGTCTCCACGTTTCGGATTAAAGGCGGTGGTGACCACCACTCTGGCGGCTCAAATAGCGGTTTTGCCTTGGCTTATTTATAAAATTGGTGAAATAAGTCTAGTATCTTTGCCGGCCAATATTTTGGTGGCACCACTTATTCCCGTGACTATGTTTTTTGGGTTTATTACTGGTTTAACTGGTTTTATTTCATATTTTCTATCTAAGTTTCTAGCCGTGTTTACTTACTTATTTTTGTCGTTGGAACTGTTGATTGTTAAGTTTTGGTCGGCTTTGCCTTTGGCGAGTGTTTATATTCCAAGAGTTTCATTTTGGTTGATAATTTTAGTTTATTTAATAATGGTTTATTGGGTGCGAGTAAAATATTTTTCTTTGATATCAACAGTTGAAGCTAAAAATATGTTGAAAGAAAAATAGAAGACAATATAATTAAGTGATTAGAAGTTAATTCTCTTACATGGCCGCAGCTATATCGGTTTTCAAAAATAAAAGTGTTGTTATTGCTTTTATCCTTGGTATTGTGTTTGCAGTATTTTTGGCTCACGCTTATATGGTTTATCAGACCAGAGCTTTAGCTGTGCAAAATGCCAATGATATTGCCCAAATTGCTTCGTTCTTACAGCAAGCCACTGGCCAAACACCAGTTAGCGCTCCTGCAGTAGAAACTTCTGGAGCAGACGAAGATGAGGAATAATCTTAATTTTTAAATTATAACAAAAGACCGTAGCTCTTTAGCTACGGTCTTTTGTTATAATTTGTTTATGTCCAAACGACTTTTAGTGAGCTGGGTTTTGGTTGGTATTTTAATCGTAACAACCGTGGTTGTTTGGTTGATTATATTTTATAAACAATCAAGCGATGAGCTGAAAGTATCCTTTCTGGATGTTGGTCAAGGAGATGCTATTTTTATTGAGGCGCCAAATGGCAATCAAATATTGATCGATGCTGGTGCTGGCCGACAAGTTTTGCGGTCTTTAGGGCAAGTTATGCCTTTTTATGACCGCCAAATAGATTTAGTTGTCGCCACTCACGCTGATGCCGATCATATTGGTGGTCTGGCTAG
>CAYSSL010000003.1:10986-21095 GCA_964433715.1 uncultured Candidatus Saccharibacteria bacterium
GTCCAGAGATATGGAAAAAATATTAGTGCCAATGTGTTAAAACTTGGTCACCATGGTTCAAATACCTCTAGTTCAAATTATTTTTTGTCCGCCGTCGATCCAGATATTGCTATTGTTTCGGCTGGACGTGACAACCGCTATGGTCACCCCCACCAAGAGGTGTTGGACAGATTGGGGTTATTAAATATTACTTATTTAAATACCGCTAAACAGGGAAGTATTGTATTTAAATCTGATGGTCAGAGAGTTTTGTGTACCAATTGTTAAACAAAAAAAACGGCAACACTTATGTGTTGCCGTTTTTTTTGTTGTTAGCCCTGAATCATTTTAATTTGCAGGTGCTTATTTTTCTTTAAACAAGAAGTGCAGATTTTGATTCTGCCACCACCGGCTTGTGCTGGCAAAGCAGCCCATTGGAGATTGGGTTGTTTACGTGATGTTCCAGTATGGTTGAACTTGGTGGCGCGGACACGGTTGGAATAACCACCGACCATTTGGCTTGTTTTGTTACAGATAGGACAGGCTCTCATAGATTTAAATATTAGACCTGCCTATGCTATCATAGCTTGATAATCTTGTAAATATATTGTTTATGGGTCTTGACACTATCTTCTTCGTAATCATTTTAGTCATTTCTGTCGTGGTACACGAAGTGGCTCACGGCTTTGCCGCTTTAGCTTTGGGTGATACTACTGCTAAACACGCCGGCCGCCTGACTTTAAATCCTATTCCCCACATTGACCCCTTTGGTTCAATCATTTTGCCTTTTATTATGAGTCTTTTGCCAGGGGGGATGGTATTTGGTTGGGCCAAACCTGTACCATTTAATCCTTACAACTTAAAGGCGGGGCGGTGGGGACCAGCTTTGGTGGCAATTGCGGGGCCGGTCTCTAATCTGGTTATTGCCACTATTTTTGGTCTTGGCGTTAGATTTTCAGACATTTTAACTATTTCTTCGCCGGCCATGCTGGAAATTATGCAAATGATAGTCTTGTTAAACATAGTTTTAGCCATTTTTAATCTTATTCCCATACCACCTTTAGATGGTTCAAAGATTCTCTTTGCCGCCCTACCTTATCGGTGGCGATATGTTGAAGAAATGATAGAGAGATATCAGTTAATTTTAATTTTATTTGTTATATTCTTTGCTATAGAATTGGTTTCGCCCTTGATGTTTTTTGTTTTTGAAATTTTGACAGGACTCAATATTGGGTAGTACTCTCTTAGTAGAGTCGTTTTGGATAATCACGAAAGGGTGATCCCATGCCTTCTTATGCCAAGTCTTCTGTTTCCTCCGAGTGTCGGCGGGGGGAGCACAGCAAGTGCTCTCGCTGGAATAACCCCGAGGTGCCGGCCGAGCGGGACTGCCAGTGCTCTTGTCATCGGCAGGTTGCAAGGTATCCCGTCTGCGATCTCGCCGGTGGAGATCAAGACAACTGTCCTGATGTTTTTGAGTGTTACCACCCCGGCCAGAACTAAGGTGTGGGTGGTATCTCCGGAGCGGGCGCAGGCGCCAGCTCCGGATTTTTCTTGCATTTTGTCTCAGTCTGTATTAAAGTGGTCCCTGTTTATGCCAACCATAAATCAGCTGGTTCGTAAGAGCCGTAAAAAGGTAGAAAAGAAATCCAAATCTGTCGCTTTAGCGGTAGGTTTTAATACGCTCAAAAATCGTCCAGTTCACTATAATTCACCGTTTAAGCGTGGTGTTTGTCTACAGGTTAAGACCACTACTCCTAAAAAACCAAACTCAGCTTTACGTAAAATTGCTCGTGTTCGTTTGACCAATGGGATGGAGGTTACTTGTTATATCCCTGGTGAAGGTCACAATTTACAGGAACACTCAGTGGTAGTTATCCGCGGTGGTCGCGTTAAAGACCTTCCGGGTGTTCGTTATCACATTGTTCGTGGTGTGTTGGATACATCTGGAGTAGAGAAGCGCCGTCAGGGTCGCTCTAAATATGGTAATAAGCGCCCAAAAGCTAAATAATTTTAAATTTTATAATCAATCATGCGTCGCAAGCATAAGCCAACATCTCGCCTGAAACCAGATCTTGTCTACCAAAACATTAAAGTAGAGAAGCTTATTAACTATGTTATGGAGCGAGGCAAAAAAAATACTGCTCGCAAGATAGTTTATGGTGCTTTTGATATTGTAAAAGAAAAGGCCAAGGTAGACCCAGTGGAAACTTTTGAAGCGGCTATCAATAATGTTGGACCTCAAATGGAGGTGCGTTCCCGACGAGTGGGTGGAGCCAACTATCAGGTTCCTCATGAGGTGCGTCCTGAACGGCGTTTAGCTTTGGGTTTGCGTTGGATTATTGATGCCGCCAAGAATAAATCTGGTCGCCCGATGATTGATCGGTTGGCTGATGAACTGGTAAATGCTTCTAAAAACGAAGGCGACGCCGTGAAGAAACGTGAAAATGTGCACAAGATGGCCGAGGCTAACCGAGCTTTTGCTCACTTTGCCGTTTCTCGTCGTAAATAGTATTTGGTAGTTTATAATATAGTAAATAGCCCATCGTCTCTTTCGGGTCGCGATGGTTGAAAAGTAATAATCATTTAATAAATAAAGATTTATGGCTCGTGACTATCCACTAGAGAAAGTTCGTAACATTGGAATTATTGCTCATATTGACGCTGGTAAGACTACTTCAACCGAGCGTGTTTTGTATTACACTGGTGTTTCTCATAAAATTGGAGAAGTTCACGAGGGGGCAGCGACAATGGACTGGATGGAACAAGAGCGAGAGCGCGGTATTACTATTACCTCCGCTGCAACCACCGCTTTTTGGACACCTACTTATGATTCTAAAAATCCAGATAAAAAACATCGGATCAATATTATTGATACCCCTGGTCACGTAGATTTTACCGCTGAAGTAGAACGCTCGCTAAAAGTTTTAGATGGTGGTGTGGTGGTTTTTGACGGCGTAGCAGGTGTAGAACCTCAATCCGAAACGGTTTGGCGTCAGGCTGACAAATATAAAGTTCCGCGTATCTGCTTTATCAACAAGCTAGATCGCATGGGGGCAAGCTTTGACCATTCTTTTAAGACTATCTTAGATCGTTTAACTAAAAACGCGGTTCGCGTGCAAATCCCAATTGGTGAAGATGATGCTCATGAGGGAGTTATTGATCTTTTGCGTATGAAGGGCTATCTCTTTGAGGGCAATATGGGCAACGAGATTAAGGAGATTGAAGTTCCAGAAAATCTAAAGGCCGAAGCGGAAAAATATCGATCGGAATTGATTGAAAAAGTCGTTGAGCACGATGAACAGATGATGGCTGCTTATTTTGAGGGTCAAGAACCAACTTTGGAAGAAGTAAAACGTGTTTTGCGCAAGGCTGTTATAAACAATGAATTGGTACCAGTTTTTTGTGGTTCGGCTCTGAAAAATAAAGGTGTTCAGCTGGTTCTTGATGGTGTTATTGACTATCTACCTAGTCCTCTTGATATTCCACCGGTCCATGGTAAGGATCCTAATACCAACGAAGAAGCCACTCGGGAATCTAGCGACACTGCCCCTTTAGCCGGTCTTGTTTTTAAATTACAAAGTGACCCATTTGTCGGGCAACTCTCTTATATTCGTATTTATTCTGGAGTACTCACCGCCGGTTCTTATGTTTATAACTCAACTACGGGTGACAAAGAACGTATTGGTCGGATTGTGCGTATGCACGCCAATCATCGTGAAGAGGTAAAAGAGGTGTATGCCGGAGAAATTGCCGCTATTGTAGGTCTAAAGAGCACCAAGACTTCCGATACCCTGTGTGACGAAAATCAGCCAATTATTCTTGACCAGATTGATTTCCCTGAACCGGTGGTATCTCTTCGTATTGAACCAAAAACTAAAGCTGATCAAGAAAAGATGGGTATGGCTTTGAAAAAACTTTCTGATGAAGACCCCACCTTTAAAGTAAAATCTGACCCAGAGACGATGGAAACGGTGATTTCTGGTATGGGTGAACTTCATTTGGATATTATCGTGGATCGAATGAAGCGTGAATTTAATGTGGAGGCCAATGTGGGTGCACCACAGGTGGCTTACAAAGAAACCATTACTGCTCCTAGTGAGGCTGAGTGTAAATATGTTAAACAATCTGGTGGTAAAGGTCAGTATGGCCATGTTCGCTTGCGCCTAAAACCACTTGATAAAACTCTTAAACCCGAAGATGCACCAAAGAACGTTGTTCGGGAAGATAATTTTGAATTTATCAATTCCATTAAGGGTGGTGTTATTCCCCAAGAGTTTATTTCGCCGGTTGAAAAGGGTATTCGCGAAGGTATGAGCCGTGGTATTCAGGCGGGTTTTGAAGTGGTGGACGTGTCAGTTGAACTTTACGATGGTTCTTATCACGACGTGGATTCTTCCGAAATGGCCTTCAAACTAGCGGGTTCAATGGCCTTTCAAGATGGTGCCAAAAAAGCTAAGCCGGTTTTGTTGGAACCTCTAATGAAAGTAGAAGTAGTGGTGCCAGAAAAGTTTATGGGTGATATTACTGGTCATCTTTCTTCAAAACGAGGACAGATTGAAGAAATGGAAGATCGCGGTATTTTAAAGGTTATTCGGGCCAAGGTGCCTTTGGCGGAAATGTTTGGCTATATTACGACTTTGCGTTCTATGACCGAGGGGCGTGGTTCATATGTGATGGAATTTTCTGAATATTCTATTATTCCACAAAACGTTGCTAGTGCTATTATAGAAGGACGGTCGAAATAAATAGTTAACTAAAAATATTATGAACAAAATGCAAGCAGTTCAAAAAGGAGCAATTTGGGTTTTTATAACCTCGGTTGTACTTTTGACTTTTGTCGCTATTTTGTCTATTTGGGATGTGGTAGATGGTGATGTACTTTACAAGTCTTTTGTGACCATTTGTGTTATTGGTTTTTCGGCTGGGGTTACAGTCATTGCCGCTCGAGGTTTAGATCAAGAGAAAGTTTAAGTTCACAAAACAAACTCCGCCGGTTACACTGGCGGAGTTTGTTTTGTGATATTATTTGTTTATGAATAAACTAAGTTTATTATTTCTATTTCTATCGTTAGGTTTAATTGGCGGGGTATTTTATGTCATTTTTACCTCTTCTGAGGTAATTGAACCTGAGGAAGTTGATGTTGAGCCAGAACCTGTAGTTTGTACGATGGACGCCAAGATTTGTCCGGATGGCTCGTCTGTTGGTCGCATTCCGCCTAAATGTGAATTTTCACCCTGTCCGGTGGTTAAACAGCCGGTGGTAATACCCGAATCCATAGCCACCACGACTGAAGCGGCAAATGGAACCACTACCGTAGAAAGTAGTATCTAAAATCTAATCCCCCCTGCCAGCGCTCTGCGCTGGCAGGGGGGATTAAGTTGTGCTATAAAATTAACCAGAAAAAGGAGGTCGTCCAATGTGGCTGAAAATTAGGTTTTGGTTGGCCGTGAAGTGGTGGGCGGTTAAGATGGCTTGGTACTGGCTCTGGTATGCCAATATCAAGCAGATCTGGCATGGGATCCGTTTCCATTTCGGTCTGTATCGAGGGGAATTTGACCCGATGTTCGACTTAGATCCTGTTGCTGTAATGGCCATGAGCCATCGTCGTCGGTGGCTCTATATGGCTAGATTGGCGGCATGGAGGGAGACCCTCCATCGGAAAACTCTATAGATGACCTTTCGTGTCGGAACCCACCCTTGGGTTCCGGCACTTTTTACCCTATGTAGTACCCTATAGTGACACTCATGGCGTTGTCTATAGGTTTTTTATGTCATTAGTTATAGATAAAAAACTTAATATTTATACTCCATAGGGTAAATTTGACATCCACCTTTTCTCTGCTATCATATATCCACGCCTTGCGCGTGCTTTTTATTAGTGTGTTTGCGTGCTCGATCCGGTTTTTAGAGTCTAAAATTCGGCCCGAGCACGGAAAAAATAGAAATTTATTAAATTTAGTTAATCATAAAGTTATGGCAGATACTTTTGATCGTTCAAAGCCACACCTCAACATTGGTACTATTGGCCACGTTGACCACGGCAAAACCACTCTGACTGCTTCGATTCTTCATACTCTTGACTTGAACAAGGACAAGGGTTATGGCGCTCGGGTAGAAGGAGTAGATGGTATTGATAACGCCCCAGAAGAGAAGGCTCGCGGAATAACCATTGCTCTTCACCACTCAGAGTACTGGACACCAAAGCGCCACTATGCGCACATTGATGCTCCGGGTCACGCTGACTATATCAAAAACATGATCACCGGTGCCGCTCAAATGGACGGTGCAATTTTGGTGGTAGCGGCTACTGATGGTGCTATGCCCCAGACTCGCGAACACATTCTGCTTGCAAGGCAGGTTGGTGTGCCTAAGATTATCGTTTTCCTAAACAAGTGCGACATGGTGGATGATCCAGACATGATCGACATGGTGGAGGAAGAAATTCGTGAACTTTTAGCTAAACAGGGTTTTGACAAGGACGCACCGGTTATCCGAGGTTCTGGTCTAAAAGCTCTAGCCGCTACTTCGGCTGACGATGAATATGCTAAAAAAGTGCTTGAACTTATGGATACAGTGGATGAATACATCCCTGAACCAGTTCGAGAGACTGACAAGCCGTTCTTGATGCCAGTTGAGGACATCTTCTCTATTGAAGGTCGTGGTACGGTGGTAACTGGCCGTATTGAACGCGGTATTGTAAAAGTCGGCGAAGAAATTGAAATTATTGGTCTTGGTGATACTAAGAAGACCACTGTGACTGGTATTGAAATGTTCAATAAACAACTTGATGAGGGTCGGGCTGGCGACAACGCTGGTATCCTTCTTCGAGGTTTAAAGAAAGAAGATATCACTCGCGGTCAAGTTCTTGCTAAACCGGGTTCAGTAACTCCTCACACTGACTTTGAGGCTGAGGTTTACATCTTAAACAAAGAAGAGGGTGGACGTCACACTCCATTTTTCTCTGGTTACAAGCCACAGTTCTATGTTCGGACTACCGACGTAACTGGTGAAGTAACATTGGCTGAAGATGTTAAAATGGTTATGCCTGGTGATACTGTTAAATTTAAAGTTAAGTTGGTAGCTCCAGTAGCCATGGAAGAGCAAACTCGTTTTGCTATCCGAGAAGGCGGACGCACTGTTGGGGCTGGTGTTGTAACAAAAATCAACGCCTAATTAATTTCCGTTCTTACTACATTTACTGAAAATGGCTACTGCCACTACACAATCAAAGAAGGCTAAAAAGGGTGGAGAAGCTGATGCGGGCAAGTTGCGCATCAGAGTCTCTGCTTATGAAAACAAGGTTCTAGATGCGAGCGTTAAACAGATTGTTGATACAGCAATCCGTTATGATGCTTCAATTTCGGGCCCAATACCTTTGCCAACCGAGATTAAGAAATATACCGTCAATCGCTCGAGTTTTATTGATAAAAACTCACGAGAGCAGTTTGAAATGCGCGTACACAAGCGCTTGGTAGATATTCTTAATCCGTCGCCAAAGATTATTGAAAGCCTGACCAATCTAAACCTTCCTTCTGGCGTCAATATTGACGTGAAGATGGTCTAGTTTCGGGCGGATGTGTGCCTACTCCGGCCGCACCGAGCATAATGCTTGGTGCGGCCGGGATTAGACACGTATCACAAAATGTGATAGATATATCACGTTAGTGTCTCACCAATATGAAATTTATTCTTGGAAAAAAACAACAGATGACCCAAATTTTTACCGATGACGGTCGGGTTGTTCCTGGTACTATTATTACCGCTGGACCAGTGACGGTGACCGATATTCGTACTAAAGATAAAAATGGTTACGAAGCTGTTCAGGTTGGTTTTGGTGAGAGAAAGCTTTCTCGTCTTAATAAGTCAGTTCAAGGTCATATTCGCACTACCTTACCCAAAGAAGGGGTGGGGTTTGAGGTTATTCAGGAGTTCCGCGCTTATGAAGGTTTGCCTGAGGTCAAAGTGGGAGATGTCGTAGATGCTTCAAGCTTTGCGGAAGGTGATATGGTCACCGTCTCTGGTATTTCCAAAGGTAAGGGGTTTCAGGGTGGAGTGAAGCGCCATGGTTTTCATGGTGGGCCTCGTTCTCATGGTCAGAAACACTCTGAGCGTGAACCTGGTTCTATTGGGGCTGGCGGTATGCAGAGAGTTTTTAAGGGTACACGTATGGCTGGTCGCATGGGTGGTGATCGGGTGACTGAAAAGAGTATTAAGATTGTAAAAATTGATAAAGATAGCAATTTAATCTTTGTTACCGGAGCAATACCGGGTCGCCGAGGAACAATAGTGGAAATTCGTGGCTAAATTTTATAAACAAAAAAATGGAAGCAAAAGTTTACAATAAAAGTGGTAAGGAGGCAGGAAAGATTTCGCTAGACGACAAGCTTTTTGGTCTACGCTGGAATGCTGACCTTATTCATCAGGTAATAACCAGCATGCAGTCCAACGCTCGTGAAAATATTGCCCATACTAAAAGTCGTGGCGAAGTGTCTGGTGGTGGTAAGAAACCTTGGCGCCAAAAGGGTACCGGTCGGGCTCGTCATGGCTCAACTCGTTCACCTATTTGGGTGGGTGGAGGTGTCGCACATGGACCACGCAATGATCAGAATTTCAGTAAAAAGATCAACAAGAAAATGAAAACCAAGGCTCTTTTTACTGTCTTGTCACAAAAACTACGCGACAACGAGATAATCTTTCTAGATGCTCTAGATTTCTCGGCACCTAAGGCTAGTGCCGCTCGTCAGACGATTGAATCTTTGGCGAGCCTAAAGGGGTTTGAGAAAATTGCCTACAAGAAGGGCAATCGTGCTTATGTTGCCTTACCCGAGAAAGACGAAAATGCTTTGCGTAGTTTTCAAAATATGACAAGCATTAAGGTGGAAGAAGTACGTAACGCTAATCCGTTGGATGTTTTGAATTATAAATATATCGTGATTGTTAGACCAGAAGAGTCGGTTAAAACCCTAACTTCTCGCGTAAAATAAATATCATGGCTCGCGCTAAACTAACATCTGCTTCTGTTGTCATATCTAGACCTCGCATCACTGAGAAAGCTTCTTTTTTGGCTGAGCGTAATTTTCCTGTTTATACTTTTGAAGTGCCAGCCGAAGCCAACAAAATAGCTATCAAGAGAGCAATAAAAGAAAAGTACAATGTTGATGTTTTAAAAGTTGCAGTGATCAATTTACCTTCAAAAAAAGTGGTTGTTAGGGGAAAGAGGGGGGTAAAGCCGGGTCTGAAAAAGGCTATGGTTACTTTGCCTAAGGGAAGCCAGATTGATTTCATTTAATATATTTTTATGAAGACTTACGCTCCAACAACTCCATCGCGCCGTCAGATGTCAACCGTTTCTTATAAGAAAACACTGACTGCTAAAAAGCCACACAAAGCTTTAACTAAAGGAAAAAAGCGTGGTTCAGGACGCAACTCCACTGGCCGTATCACGGTTCGTCATAAAGGGGGTGGACACAAGCGTCGCCTGCGGGATATTGATTTTTCGTATAACAAGCGAAATATTCCAGCCGTGATTAAGACTATTGAGTACGATCCAAATCGCTCGGCTTTTATTGCTTTGGCTTGTTATCACGATGGTGAGTACCGCTATGTGGTGGTACCTCAAAATATGAAGGTTGGTGATAAATTTATTGTGGATGCCAATGCTGATACAAAAATTGGCAATCGATTGCCTTTGAAAAAGATTGCTTCTGGTACTTTTGTTTACAATATTGAAGTTAAACCCGAAGGTGGTGCTAAGCTGGTGCGTTCGGCTGGCTCCTATGCCGAAGTGTTGGCCAATGACGCTGGTTACACTAGTGTCAAAATGCCGTCCGGAGAAGTTCGGCGGATCAACGAAAATGCTTGGGCCTCAATCGGAACAGTTTCTAATGAGGAATATAAGCTAGCCAACTTTGGTAAGGCTGGTAAGAGTCGCTGGAAGGGTATCCGTCCAACGGTGCGTGGTTCGGCGATGAACCCAGTTGATCACCCTCATGGTGGTGGTGAAGGACGCCAAGGTATCGGCTTGCGCCGTGGTCCTAAGACTCGCGAAGGTAAGCAGGCTTATGGGGTGCGGACTCGTCGCTCTAAGAAATACTCAGACAAATTTATTGTTACCCGTCGGAAGGGTAAG
>CAYSSL010000003.1:21195-35912 GCA_964433715.1 uncultured Candidatus Saccharibacteria bacterium
GGTTTGACATTCTCCCCTTATCTGCTAATATATTCCCGTGCTTAGGTCGAGCGACTCAGGCTCGATTTTTTTAAAGATATGCCCCGATCACTCAAGAAAGGTCCCTACGTGGACGAAAAATTACTAAAAAAGATTGTCGACAAGAAGCCTGGTCAGGGTGGGGTTGTTAAGACTTGGGCTCGTCGCAGTCAAATTGCCCCAGAGATGGTCGGTTTTACTTTTGGTGTTCATAACGGCAAAGATCATGTGGAAGTCTTTGTGACTGAAGAAATGGTGGGACACCGTTTGGGTGAATTTTCTCCTACTAAGAAGTTTTATCGTCATGGTGGTAAGATGCAAAAAGAATTGGAACAGAAAAAGAAAGAATCTGAAATCGCTGCTGCCAAAGCCGCTAAGTCTACCACTGATACTAAAAAATAGTTTATGAAAGCAAGCCTTACCAATTATAAGCAGGCCCCACGCAAGGTTAGACTTCTAGCCGATTTGGTTCGTGGTAAGTCTGTTGCTCAGGCTTTGACCGAATTGTCTTTTTTAGAGAAAAGGGCATCTGAGCCAATGAAGAAACTCATTGATTCCGCCGTGGCTAATGCCGAGAAAAATTTTGATGAACGAAAAGAAAATTTGTTTGTTAAAGAGATTCGGGTTGACAAGGGTTTGGTAATGCGCCGATTTATGCCACGTGCTCGGGGTCGAGCTACTCCTGTTCGCCACCGCACTAGCCATGTTAATGTGCTATTGGGTGTTAAAGAGGTGGTAACAAAAGTAAAAGCGGCGGTCAAAAAGACTAAGACAGCAGTAGCTAAATAAATTTTTTAATATGACACACAGTGTTCACCCATATTCCCATAGACTAGGCATCATTAGAGACTGGAAGTCTCGCTGGTTTGGTCGTGGAGGTAAATACCAAGAATATCTAAAGACGGACATTCTGTTGCGTGAATATTTAACCAAGCGTCTACGTGGCCTATATGTTGATACGGTAGAAATAGAACGAAGCGAAAATCTTTTCCGAGTAATTTTAAAAACTTCTCGCCCCGGTATGGTTATAGGTCGGTCTGGTGAAGGCTCAGCCAAATTAAAAGCTGATATCCTTAAGGAAATGAAGCGCATTGGCAACTCTATTCCTAAAGAGGTTAAGGTGGATGTGGAAGAAATCAAAGATCCAGAAGCTCATGCGGGGATCGTGGCTTATATGGTTGCTGAGGCACTAGAAAAGAGAATGCCTTTCCGTCGAGTATTGAAGCAAACCATTGAAAAAGTAATGGCTCAGCGCAATGTTCAGGGGGTCAAGATAAACCTATCTGGCCGCTTGGGTGGAGCTGAAATGGGTCGGCGAGAATCTCAGAAAGCCGGTCGTATTCCACTGCAGACCCTGCGGGCTGACGTTGACTTTGCTCGGGAAAAAGCCTATTTACCATACGGCGTGATTGGAGTAAAGATTTGGATTTATCGTGGCGAAATATTTGATACAAAATAAATTACCGTTATGTCTCTTTTCCCTAAAAAAGTTAAACACCGCAAGTGGCAGACTGGCCGGATCAATCCGGACAAGAAGCGTGTAGCGACCCGAGGCATTAAACTGTCTTTTGGCTCTTTTGGTCTAAAGGCTGAAACTACCGCTCGGATTCGCTCCAATCAGATTGAAGCGGCGCGTAAGACTATTGCTCGCCAGATGCAAAAAAAGGGCAAGTTGTGGATTCGGGTTTTTCCAGATCGACCTTTTACCGCTAAGGCGGCTGAGGTGGGTATGGGTAAAGGAAAGGGTGATCCTCAGGGTTATGAAGTTGAAGTATTGCCAGGACGCATTATTTTTGAACTTGATGGTCTAGATGACGCAACCTCCAAAGAGGCTTTACGTAAAGCGGGTGCCAAGTTGCCACTAAAGACTAAGATAATAGCTCGCGACTAAATATGAAAATCAAAGACTTAAGAAAAAAAAGTGAGGCAGATTTACTCAAACTTCTTAAAGAAAAGAGGGAGTCTTTGTCGGCGTTCCGTTTTAGCTTGGCGGGTTCCAAGACCAAGAATGTAAAAGAAGGCCGCACTACTAGAAAGGATATTGCCCAAATTACCACTCTCTTGCAGGAAATAGGTAAAGGCGCTAATGTATAGCAACATTTTTATGACAACAGATAATACGACAAATAAAGAAGGCAAGACATTTAAGGGGACGGTTGTATCCGACAAAATGGATAAAACTGTGGTTGTAGCCGTGGCTTCTTTCAAGAAGCACCCTAAATATGGCAAGTTTTTGACTCGTCACAAGCGCTTTAAGGCTCATGATGAAAACAATAGCCACAAAGTGGGTGATGTGGTCACCATTAAAGAGGTGAAGCCTATTTCTAAAGATAAAAATTTTATTGTAATTTAAACCATGATTCAGCCACGCTCCATTGTAAAGATTGCTGACAATACCGGTGCCAAGATCGGACGCGTTTTCAAGGTGCTTGGTGGTTCAAAGCGCCGTTATGCCGAGATTGGCGATTTGGTGGTTATGTCTGTTCAGACCGCCGAACCAAGAAAGCCGGTGAAGAAGAAAGATGTGGTGCAGGCGGTGGTTGTCCGTCAAACTAAACCTTTCCGTCGTAAAGATGGTTCTTATGTTCGTTTTGACGAAAATGCGGTAGTTATTTTAGAAAAAGGTAAACAAGATCCAAAGGGTGGTCGCATTTTCGGACCGATTCCTCGCGAGCTTCAAGAGCTTGGTTATCAGAAAATTGCTTCATTGGCACCAGAAGTAGTGTAATTTTATTGTTATGAACTCAATGCATGTTAAAAAAGGGGACACGGTAGTGGTAACTACTGGTAAAGATAAAGGCAAGACTGGTAAAATAGTTCGGTCTTTGCCGGTACGTCAAATGGTGATTGTTGAGGGTCTTAATTTAAAAAATCGCCGTACCAAACCTCGTCGGGCCAAAGAGGCTGGTCAGACAGTTAAATTTTCTGCCCCTATCCATGTTTCCAATGTAAAATTAGCTGAAAAGACTGCTACTAAAAAGCCAGTCAAAAAGGCGGCTAAGAAATAAATGATATTTTTATGATTATTCCACTTAAAGAAAAAATAGAGAAGATAAAGCCAGAGCTTAAACAAGCTTTGGGGGTAAAAAACAATCTAGCTTTGCCAAAATTGGTTAAGGTGGTGGTTTCTTCGGGCACTGGTAAAGCTAAAGATAAAAAACGTAATGAGCTGGTAGCTGGCCGTCTTGGTAAAATTACTGGTCAGAAAGCTGCTTTGCGTGGAGCTAAAAAATCAATCGCGACATTTAAACTTCGTCAGGGTGATATTATCGGTGTGGCTGTTACTCTGCGGGGACCTCGGATGTATCAATTTCTTGATAAACTTATAAATATTGCTATGCCTCGTATGCGCGACTTCAAGGGTTACACCGAGTCAAGTATTGATGATATGGGCAACCTAACTATTGGTATTAAAGAGCATGTGGTTTTCCCTGAAACTACCGATGAAGAAATTAAGGATGTGTTTGGGATGTCTATAACCATAGTTACTACCGCTAAAGATAAAAAGGAGGCACTCATTTTCTTTAAGCAACTTGGATTTCCGTTCAAAAAATAGGCGCTCGCCTAGTTTCCGTTTTCAAACACAGAAAACCACTCCAGCGAGTGGTTTTCTTTATTTTTATTAAAAATAAAAAAATAATTTACTCTAAAGTTTTTTTGTCTTGATTTTAATCAATTCGTGTGGTTGTTTTATTATTAGGTCCTAACTGAACAGGAGATCATTACTATGAACATTCGGGCGGAAGTGACACCACAAGAGCTAACTTCTTTCGTGAGTGAGATCCAGAGCCAGACAGAGGAGGGCTTAAATAGTCTCCTCGAAAAAACGAGAGAAGATTGGGAGGAATATCATCGCCGGTTTACGGATCTTGAAGACAAGGTGGCGCAGTATCGTGCCGGCTTGTTTGCTGATATATTCCCATATCTGGTGCCAGAAGCGATTGCAAGGCAAATTCAGTCTGAACGGACCAAGGCGGGGCCATTTTCAGAACCTGGGGCTAAGCGGCATTACTTGCTCAAACATCAGGGTTGGATCGAGGTCTGTACTCTGAAGGCTCAATTTGTTGGACGTTCTAATGAGGAGGTTGATGACAACCCCAAGAATGGCTGGCTGTATCATCTCTTGGCTATTCTTCGGGAGCGGGGTTGGGTTGTGAAGTTGCGAGCTGAGACCTATGCCGAGGTCGGAGTGGGCAATCATGCGACCCTGGAGTTGTGCATTGCTGACCCTCGTTCTGAGGGTGAAATCGAGGCTGCCCTGAAGGCTTTGGTTTGCTGAAGGGATTTGTCGGAGATTTTGACGGGGCGGTCGCGTGGCGGCTGCCCTTTTTCCTTGGTGGGTTGTTTGACATACCCCCTTTTTGTTGATAAGCTTGTATCTAGCCCTAAAGGGCTTCATTTTTTAATTATGGCCAAGAAATCAGTCATTGCCCGTAGCCTGAAAACTCCGAAATTCGCTTCACGCGTTGTTCGGCGTTGTTTCCGGTGTGGTCGCAAACGTGGCTATATGCGCGACTTCGATATGTGTCGTATCTGTTTCCGCGAAGCGGCTAATGACGGCAAGATTCCTGGTATAAAAAAATCTTCATGGTAACCGATCCGATTGCTGATATGTTAAACCGCGTTATGAACGCGGCTCGTGTGGGTAAGCCCCAAGTTGTCGTCGATTATTCCGGCGCTAAATTTGCGATTGCCAATGTTTTGAAAAACAATGGTTATCTTTTGGGTGTATCTAAAAAGGCTAAGCGCAATCGTAATTTTATTTGTCTTGATATTGCCTACAGTGAAGATGGTAAGCCGGTTATTTCCAAAGTTCAGCGCGTATCAAAGCCTTCCCGTCGTATCTACGAAAAAGCCGACGGCTTGCGTCCAGTACGCCAAGGGTTTGGTATTTCCGTTGTTTCTACTCCTAAAGGTGTTATGACCGACAAGGAGGCTCGTCGGGCCAAGGTCGGAGGAGAAGTAATGTGTAAAGTTTGGTAATTTTTATAATATGTCTCGTATCGGCAAACGTATAATTGAAATACCGGCTGGTGTCACTGTCACTTTAAATGACGGTATTGTTGAAATTAAAGGCTCCAAAGGTAGTCTTGTAAGAGCGATAAAGCCAGAGGTTTCTTTAACTATTGAAGACAACAAGCTAACTCTTGCTCCAGCCAGAGAAACAATCAACGCCCGTGCTTTGTGGGGAACTTATGGGGCCCATTTAGCCAATATGATAGAAGGGGTAACCAAGGGTTTTCAAAAAAAACTTATCATTGAGGGGGTTGGTTACAAGATGGCTGCACAGGGTAACAAGGTGGTCCTAGATATTGGTTTTTCTCACCCTGTTGATGTTCCATTGCCCGAGGGGGTAACCGCCGTGGTGGAAAAAAACATTATGACCATTAATGGTTTTGACAAAGAGATTGTTGGCCAGTTTGCTGCTACTATTCGGTCTTGGAAGAAGACTGAGCCATATAAAGGCAAGGGTATTCGCTATGAGGGCGAGTTTATTCGTCGTAAGCAGGGCAAGAAAACAGCCGCTTAATTTCAGAAATAATTTATGATTGGACACATTTTAAAAAAGAAAAAAGCTGCTAAAGATCGTCGTCACGCTCGTATTAGATCGCGCCTTTCTGGTACTAGCGACCGGCCACGTTTAGTTGTGTCTAAATCTAATCGTTATACCCAAGCAGCTTTAGTTGATGATACTAAAGGGGTCACTATTGTCTCGGTCAACACTAAAGGTGTTGAGGCACCAAAGGGGAGTGAATTTAAGAAAGTGGCTTTGGCTCAGGCCTTGGGTGTAGAGATTGCTAAAATAGCAAAAGACAAGAAGATAGCTATGGTAGTTTTTGATCGCGGCGGTGACCGCTATACGGGCCGAGTAAAGGCGGTAGCCGATGGCGCTCGTGAAGGAGGCCTAGTTTTTTAATTTTAAATATTTATGCCTACACCAACCGCACAATCAAACAATAATGCTCGAGGAGGCTCTCAAAGAGGGGGTGGTCGTTCTGGTGGACCTCGCCGACCGGGGGCAGGCCGTCCTGAACGGGCTAAACCAGAATTTGCTCATAAGGTGGTAGATGTCCGTCGAGTAACGCGTGTGATGGCCGGTGGTCGTCGTTTTAGCTTTTCTGTGGTGTTGGTAGCCGGTGATAAGAAAGGCAAGGTTGGAGTGGGTATTGGTAAGGCTGGTGATACCGCTTTGGCTATTGATAAGGCTATGAATGCTGCTAAAAAACAAATGATTTTAGTGCCACGTACCGATACTCAGTCTATTCGCCACGAAGTGGAAGCTAAATTTGGCGCTTCAAATATCATTTTGAAGCCAGCTAAGGGTAAGGGGTTGGTGGCTGGTAGCTCTGTCCGTACAGTTCTTGATTTAGCTGGCATTAAAGATGTAAATGCCAAAATTCTTTCTCGTAGTAAAAACAAGCTTAACAATGCTCGCGTGACTATTATTGCTTTAAAGAAGTTATCTACCGCCTAATTTTACTAACATGCAGATACACGATTTAAAACGAAAAACCAAAAGAGTTAAACACCGTCAGGTTGGACGAGGTGGCAAACGGGGTAAAACTAGTGGTCGTGGCACCAAGGGTCAGAAAGCGCGAGCTGGTCGCAAGTTGCGCCCTGAGATTCGCGATATGATTAAAAAGCTACCTAAGATGCGCGGTCGTGGTATTCACCCAAACAAAGCTGTTGGCTTGCCAATATCTTCTATTGGTCTTGCTACCTTAAACGAAAACTTTAATGCTGGAGATAAGGTTTCACCAAAAATCCTAGTGGAGAGGGCTTTGATTCGCCGTGTTGATGGGCGTATACCCCAAGTCAAAATTTTGGCTAGTGGTGAATTATCTAAGGGTTTACAGATCGCTCGTTGTATAATGAGTGTGTCTGCTCGTGAAAAAATTGTTACTGCGGGTGGTTCAATAAAATAAACATATGCAGAATCTAATGCAGAAAATAAAGCTGGTGCTCGCCGATCGGGGACTGGTCCGCCGGATTTTGTTTGTGCTTGGTATTTTGGCGGTTTTTCGGGTAGCGGCCGCCATTCCTATTCCGAGCGTAGATCAACTAGCTTTGGCGCAATTTTTTGGTAATAACCAGTTTTTTGGCCTTTTAAACATATTTTCTGGTGGTGGTTTGTCTAACTTGTCTATTGTCATGTTGGGTGTTTCGCCATTTATCACCGCTTCTATTATTTTCCAACTTTTAACCTTGGTGTTTCCTCAATTAAAGGAAGTTTACCAAGAGCAAGGCGAAGCCGGCCGAAGAAAAATGTCGCAATATTCTAGGTTGTTGTCTGTACCGCTGGCTGTTTTGCAGGGTGTGGGTCTCCATGTCATTTTGACTCAGCAGGGGATTATTAGTCACCCTACTTTCTTTGACCAAGCGCTTAGTGTCTTGGTAGTCACCGCCGGTTCAATCTTGTTGATGTGGTTGGGTGAACTGATAAACGAATATGGTATTGGTAATGGTATTTCCATTATTATTTTCTCGGGTATTGTGGCTGGCTTACCTAACACCTTTTCGCAACTGACAGCTACTTATGACCCATCTATGATACCAACTTACCTTGGGTTCTTGTTGATTGCGATTGTTATTGTGGGTGGAGTGGTTATTGTGACCGAGGGTGAGCGACCAATTCCGGTTACTTATGCTAAGCGGGTTCGTGGGATGAAAGTCTATGGTGGGACTTCTACTTATTTACCGATTCGTATTAACAATGCTGGAGTAATGCCTATAATCTTTGCTCTATCAATTTTGTTATTTCCTCAGATGATTATGAATTTCTTGGCTGGCGTCCAAAATGCTTCTTTCCAAGATATTACTAGTATTTTGAATTCTATCTTTACCAATCCTTGGGTCTACGGCTCGGTCTATTTCTTGTTGGTTTTTGGCTTCACTTATTTCTACTCAGCGGTTACTTTCGACCCTCATATGATTGCTGGCAATTTACAGAAAGGTGGAGCTTTTATCCCCGGTGTTCGCCCCGGTGAACCGACCGAAAGTTATATTGGCAAAATGCTTAGTCGTCTAACATTTTTCGGAGCTCTTTTCCTCGGAATTATTGCTCTCTTGCCACTGGTGATGCAAGAAATTACCGGTATTGCTGCTTTGGCAATTGGCGGTACTGGGCTACTTATCGTGGTGTCGGTAGTGCTTGATTTTATGAAGAAAATTGATGCTCAGGTTACAATGAGGGAATACTAATATCAGAAAAAGCCCCCGCCGGCTACGCCGGCGGGGGCTTTTTCTTTATGGGTAGCCGTCTTAAGTTTTTCGCGTTATACTCAAGTCGTTATGGATAAACTAAAATTAGTAACGGCAATATTTATTGGTCGGTCTGGTTGTGGCAAGGGCACTCAGGCTAGTTTGTTGATTGATTATCTAAAGCAACATGCTGAAATTAAAGAAGTGCTTTTTGTGGAAACGGGCGCTCTTTTCCGCGATCTGATTGACCTTGAATCTTTTACTTGGCGCCACTCACGAGAAATTATGGAGAAGGGTGAACTTCAACCGTCGTTTATTTCTACTTGGATCTGGGCTGGTGAGCTAATAAATAAAATGACCGGTCGAGAGCATTTGGTAATCGATGGTTCGCCCCGAAAATTGGGCGAGGCTTACTCTATGGCGTCGGCCCTAGCCTTTTATGAGCGGCCAGAGCGCCCTCGTGTCTTTCATTTAAATGTTACTCGTGACACCTCACGCACTAGATTGTTGGATCGGAAGCGGGCCGATGATTCGGTTGTAGATGTAGAAAGACGTTTAAATTGGTTTGATGCCGAAGTGGCACCAGTTATTGAGTTTTTTAAAAATGACGAACGTTTTATCTTTGAGGATATTGATGGTGAGCGGTCGGTGGAGGATATACATCAAGATATTATTTCTAGACTTCATGATTAAACTTAAAAATCAGTCTGAAATAGAAATTTTACGTACCGGTGGTCACCGTTTGGCGTCTATTTTGGCTGAACTTAAAACTAGGGTGGTTGCAGGGGTGACCACGGCCGAGCTAGATGATTATGCACGAGAACTGATTTTGGCTGGTGGCGATCAGGCGGCTTTTTTAAACTATCGTCCCCGAGGTTCACGGCTGGCTTATCCGGCAGCTTTGTGTGTGTCGGTGGATGATGAAATTGTGCACGGTATTCCTAGTAAGAGGGTAATAAAAGAGGGCAACTTGGTGACCCTAGATCTAGGGATAATCCACGAGGGGATGTTTACCGATTCCGCTATTACCGTTGGGGTGGGCAATATTGCCGCCGAAGACCAGAAATTATTAAATGTCACCAAAGAAGCTTTGCGGATTGGGATCGAGGCCGCCTTGGTAGGCAGAACCACTGGCCATATTGGCGAAGCGATTGAAAAATATGTTTTAGCTGAGGGCTTTGGTTTGGTGCGCGACCTGTCTGGTCACGGGGTAGGTTTTGCAGTGCACGAAGACCCAGAAGTGCCAAACTATGGTCGCGCCGGTGAAGGGGAAAAACTTGTTTCAGGGCTCGTCATAGCGATCGAACCAATGGTGGTGGTGGGAAGTGAGGACACCAAAATTCTGTCTGATGGTTTTACCTTTATCACCGCTGACAAGAAAAACAGTGCTCATTTTGAGCATACCCTAGTTATTACCGAAACTAAGGCGGAAATATTAACAATCTAGAGACAAACAATATAATGACAAGTCCAAAAGAAGAAAAAACATTTGTGATGGTCAAACCCGATGGGGTAAAAAAGGGTTTGACTGGAGAGATAATTCGTCGTTTTGAACAACGGGATCTAAAAATTGTAGCTTTGGAGATGTTTGTGCCAACCCGTGAGCAAATAGACGAACATTATCCTAAAGATGAAAAATGGATCGCTCGTTTGGGGGAAAAGACCAAATCGGCCTACGACAAATATGGCTATGATTTAGTAGTGGAGATGGGTACCGATGATTTGTTTAAGGTGGGTGAACAGGTGCGAAGTTGGATTTTGGACTATATGACATCGGCCCCTTTGGTCCGGATGGTTATTCAGGGTTTACATGCGGTTGATGTGGTTCGCAAAATTGCCGGTCCGACTATTCCAGCGATGGCCGATATGGGCACCATAAGAGGGGACTTTTCAATAGATTCGCCGGCACTTGCTAATGCTGAAAAGCGGGCGATTATGAATCTTGTCCATGCCTCAGAAACACCAGAAGAAGCTGAGCATGAAATAAAACATTGGTTTGGTGACCGTCCAATTTTTGATTACAAGCGTTTTGGGGTGGACGCTTAAAGGCGCTCGCCCTCGTCTTTTTAGCTGGGCCCCGCTTTGCTAGTTGAAAATCATACTCACCTCACGACGGAAATTTCATAACTCGCTTCGCTCAGACAGATGAAATTTCCTGTTCGACTCGTTGATTTCCAAACCAGCTTTCGCGAAAGCTAAAAAAGCGAGGGCTCGCTAAGTTGTATGATTTTGGCATTAAACAACCAACTATGATTTTCCCAACGCGGAGCACCTGCCCGCCATTGGCTGAAGCCGCAGGCGATGACAGGCGGGCGGTGGGAGGAAAAGGAGGAAGTTAAAAAGAAAAATTTAACCATATTTTATATAGTCCATTTGGTATACACTTTTGCTTGGTTGACCACATTGGTTAGGGGGCTATAATGAAATTAGGTTATTTGGGGTATTATCTAGATCAAATAAACCCTAGGGAGCTCTATATTTTCGCCGGCCGTGGCCGTCGTGTGCGGGCACCCACGTAACATCACGTTATTCTAGGGTTAATACTTCCGAATAACCTAAAATGAAACCCTTTCTCATGCGGAAGGGTTTTGTTTTGTTTATAAACCTCTTTCGGTTACAATATAAAGGTGAAAATGCTCATATTAAATCGGGTTTTGCTTGGGCTAACCGCTGGATTGGTGGTCGTTTCTGTCACCTTGTCGGTAATGGCTTATCAAAACTTTTGGTTTTGGCGCTTGTGGTGGTTTGATAATGTCCTTCATTTTATTTCTGGTGCCACCGCTGGGTTATTGTTTCTGTTTGTTTATTTTGCCGTAGCACGTCAAGATGGACGTCATATTGTTCCAACTTGGACCGAGGTGTTACTGGCGGCTACTAGTTCAATCTTTGCCCTAGGCTTTATTTGGGAGCTGTTTGAATTTAGTATTGATAAATATTGGGCGGCTTCGATTGCGGTTAAACAGCTGCAGATGATTGAAATTGGTTTTGGTGATTCTATCTGGGATTTAGTTTCAGATATTCTGGGTGCTTTGGTAGCGGCGCGTATTTTTAAATCAACCTTCGTGGAAACGGAGGACCTAATCAAACAATAATGAGTGCAAAATTTGCTATTACGTTTAGTGGTGGAGCCGGTAGTGTTACAGGTTCTAATTTTATGTTTGAAACTGAAGAAAATGGTGAACAGCATCGGTTGCTTATTGACTGTGGCTTGGAACAGGGACAAGAAATTTCATTAGAAGAAAATTATGAGAAATTTAGCTATGATCCTGCCAGTATTGATGCTTTATTTGTCACCCACGGACACCTAGATCATGTTGGTCGGATTGGTAAACTGATCCGTGATGGTTTTAGTGGTACGATATATTCTACGCCACCGACCAGAGATATTGCCGAGCTGATTATGCTAGATAGTTTGGGGGTAATGGAAAAAGAGCGTCGTGGTAAAAGCTTACCTCCTTTATATGATGAAAAAGATGTAGCGAGTGCAATGTCTAGATGGGAGACTTATCCCTACCACGAGCCTTTGCGTTTAGGAAATTTGCAGGCTGTTTTTCGTGACGCGGGACATATTTTAGGTTCCTCAATGGTGGAGTTTACGCTGGCTGGTAAAAAGATTATGTTTACTGGCGATTTGGGAAATTCACCGATGCCCCTTCTACCTGATACGGAAAAGATTACTGATATAGACTATCTTTTAATGGAATCTGTCTACGGTGATCGTAATCACGAAAGGAAAGAAGAGCGTACTGCTATTATGCGTAATGTGATTAGGGATACCATGAAAAATGGTGGGACACTTATGATTCCAGCTTTCTCGGTTGAGCGGACCCAAGAGCTTTTGTTTGAGATAGAAAATATGATGGAAAACTCAGAGATACCGCTGGTGCCGGTATTTGTTGACTCGCCACTGGCGATTGAGGTGACTGGTGTTTATAAAAAGTATCACGAGTATTTTAAAAAAGAAGTTTCAGCTACAGTTCGCGAGAGCGATGGTGCTATTTTTAACTTCCCTCAACTTCATTTTACCAAGACGACAGAAGAGTCAAAATCTATTCGCCATCGAGGTACGCGCAAAATCGTGATTGCCGGCTCGGGTATGTCAAACGGTGGGCGTATTTTACATCACGAAAAAGATTATTTACCCGATCCAAACAGTACCTTACTTTTGGCGGGTTATCAGGCGATTGGTACCTTGGGTCGCATTATTCAAGATGGTGCCAAGAAGGTGCGGATTATGGGTGAAGATGTGGCGGTGAGAGCTAAGGTGGTGACTATAACGGGATACTCGGGCCATAAAGACTCTGATGCTCTACTGGATTTTGTGGCTGATTCGGCCGATTCTCTAAAAAAAGTTTTTGTGGCGATGGGTGAGCCAAAAGCGGAGTTGTTTTTGGTACAGCGCCTGCGAGATTATTTAGGTCTAGATGCGGTGGCGCCGGAAGCAGAGGAGAAGGTGGAGGTAAATATAGAATAACCCCCAACAAAAAACCCGCTCAGATTGAGCGGGTTTTTTGTTGGGGTAGTTTATTTTACAAATTCCACTACTCGTTTAAATGTCTCGGGATTATTTTCGGCCAAGTCGGCTAGTATTTTTCGGTCCAGCTCAACATTCTTTTTCTTTAACATATCAATAAACTTGCTGTACGAAAGGCCAAGGGTTTTAGCGGCTGCGCCAATCTTAATATTGAAAAGACGGCGGAAGTCATTTTTCTTGTCGCGACGGTGGGCAAAAGCGTGAGCTCCGGCGTGGAGGAAGGCGGTGCGAGCTTCACGAGTTTTATTGCCACGACCAAAACGAAAACCTTTGACTCGAGCAAGGAGACTTTTGCGACGTTTTATTTTATTGGTAGCTTTTTTTACTCTTGGCATGTTAGTAGATTACTGCTTAAAATTTAGTTACTAGTCTTGCGACCAGGGAACATCCGACTGGAAGTTTTGGCTGTTACCTGAATGGTTTGGCTCCGCTTGCCAGCAAGTTGGGATGAGCGCGACTCCTTGGCATTAAAATGATTTTTACCAGGGCGCCGAGCGACAATTTTGCCCGTTTTGGTCATCTTTAACCGTTTGGAATATGATTTATTGGTTTTCATGTTGGTTTGATTCGTTTGGAGTTTCTTTTTTAGTACTTTTGTTTCTTTCCACTACTAGATATGGTCCCTTGGGGCCCTTTTTGACCGGTTCGGCCAACTTGTAGTCTTCGGGGATCAAGCGGAGAATACGGTCGAGGCGATCTTCAAGGAATTTAGGATCAAAATATTTGGCTCGTCCAGAAACAAAAAGTTCAATTTTCACACGGTGACCCTCTTTTAGCCACTCGCCAGCTTTTTTCGCTTTTAGTTCTAGGTCGTGGTCGCCGGTACCAATTTTCACCTGCAGTGACTTGGTTTCGGTAGCCTTGGAGCCAGCTTTGGCGGCTTTAGCTTTACGATTTTCAAGATATTGCCACTTACCATAATCCATAATCTTCGCGACTGGTGGATTAGCATTGGGCGATATCTCAATTAGGTCAAGTCCGGCCTCCTCAGCTTTTTTCAGAGCCTCTTCCTTACTAATTACCCCCAGAGCTTCACCCTCCTCGTCAATGACGCGGAGTTCACGGGCAGTTATCTGGTGATTTAATCGTACGAATTTGCTCAAAAATGTATTAAATTATGATCCTTGGTCGCCCACGACGGACGGGGATAATAGTAACGGAAAATGGGGGGAAAGTCAATTGGCAGACTGATATAAAAATGCCTCGACCAGACTTGCTGGTCGAGGCATAAAAAAAGACAATTTCAGGACTAGCGACCTTGGTTGCGTCCAATCGTGGTCGTGGTCTGGGCGTCTAGGTCGTTAAACGACAGAGCGCAGTTGCAGGGGATCAAGCCGCATGGCTTGCAAAACTCGTACCGAGCAACTATTTCAGCCTCTAGGTTGATTTCTTGCACATAGGCCACAGCCAGTATCCAAGACAAGATGTCGGCTAGTTCCAACTCACATTCACTGAGGAAACGGCTGGGGTACAAGGGGGTGTTTTTGGCTCTGATGTGCAGGGCCGCCAGTTCGGAAGCTTCGGCCGTTAGTCGATTAAATACGACTTCCATACCTCTTTGGTGGTTGCCCCTGCCATAGAGGTCTTCAAGATGGTTTTGCCACCGCCGCAGTGTCCAACTCAGTTGTTCTTCACTAGCCTTTGTAGTGTCGGGTGCTGGGCGGGCGTTATCTTGGCAACGACAGGGGATTTGGGCACAGTAGGCGCAGCCGGACAAGGGAAATTTGGCGGCCATGCCACGAGCAACTTGCACTTCGCCGTGATAGTAGTTTGCCATTCCCATAAAAAACGAAAAGATCATCGCCAGCCGTTTTGGTAGGGGTTCTCCCTTGCGGAAGGCACTGGTCAGTCGACCTATCTCGTACAAAAACACACTGATGCGGTCGGCCTGAGAGTTGTCCACGATCATGTTGCGCCGCCCAAACAAGCGGGCAAAATGTAGCTGCAGTCCACCTATTGTCGT
>CAYSSL010000004.1:0-29755 GCA_964433715.1 uncultured Candidatus Saccharibacteria bacterium
CAAACCAGCATTTTTTTGTTAAAACTATATAGTATTTAAGTCTATTGCGGGATCGTCTAATGGTAGGACGCGACCCTCTGAAGGTCGTTATCTTGGTTCGAATCCAGGTCCCGCAGCTAGGAGTTTTTTGTTAAAAACGACGTGACTGTCGGGCTTGGATTCGAACGAAAGGTGGGTCGGAGGGAAAGCCACCGGGTTCCCTCCGTGGAGGAGAGCACCGAGCAAAGCGAGGGTTGAGAACCGCCGGTTCTCAAAGCGCAGTCCTGAGCTTGTCGAAGGACGAGCAGTGAGACTCCAGGTCCCGCAGCCAACTCGTGATAGGTTATCACGCTCGAGACGCGTCAAGGCTATGAATCCAGTGTTTTGTATAGAGCAATGATTTGAGTGACAGCGATATAATCGAGAATATGGATATAAATGAAATTGAAAAACTTATTGATGGCGATCCTGATACCTTAATTCAAAAAGCGGCAGAGATGGGTATTGATTTCAGTGGATTAAGTAAAGATATCGCTAGAGAGATAGTTAAGATAAAGTTTTCTCTTACTCAAGAGCAATTTGAGGCAGTTGATTTTGTTTTCTGGATATCTTATATGGTAGAAAAGGATGCAGAAGATTTAATTACTTATCCAGAGGTTAAACTTGGCGCAAGGCAGGTGGCCATGGACACCATGATGGAAAGATTACATTTTGGAGATAAAATCACAATTATAGAAAAACTTTATGCAAACAAGAAAGACAACTTATTGAAGCTGATGAGAAAAATACAAGACATGAGAAATGATATAGCCCACGGACGATTTGATGACCTGAATTACGGAGGTTATCATTTAAGCGATAACCGAGCTAGACTTAAACTAATAGCTCACTATAGAGATGTAATGAGAAAGAAAAACTAAATGAAAAAATTTCAACATCAAAAAGATTTGAATGGTTGTGGTATTGCGACTCTAGCGAATCTTTTACACATGGATTATGACAAAGTTAAGAAAGATTTTGAGAATAAGTTTTATACAATTGAAAGAGGTATAAATATAGCTGACATGGTCCGATATTTAAAGACAAAAGATTTAAATTATAAAAGTAAATTCTTTAACCAAAATAAGAAATACAAATACAATAAGGCTGAGGGTGATAAATATTCAAAAATTGTAAACTCGATAACTCTTATCGCAAAAAGTAAGAAATACCCTGTTGGGCACTATCTACTAAGAACTAAAGATAGTTGGATTGATCCATGGATTGATTTACCAAGCATAGATAAAGTTAGAGCTGGTATACGGAAAACGTTACCGAATAATGCTTGGTATGTTTTATATCCAATTTCTTAAATGTGCTCGAGATACGTCGTTGGCGGAGTGTAAAATAGAGTTAATCCGCCAAGCAGGGCTTAACCGACCACGGTTCTAGCTCGAGATGGCCAGCTAGGAGTTTTTTATTAAAAATAACTACACATATGAACACAATCCAAAAAAACACCATTTGTCTCTGGTTTGATAAAGAAGCCGAAGCGGCGGCCAACTTTTACGCTGCCACTTTCCCCGACAGCAAAGTAACTAATGTCTTTAAAGCGCCGAGTGACTTTCCGGGCGGCAAGGCAGGTGATGTGCTCACAGTAGAGTTTACTGTCTGTGGCATTCCTTGTGTCGGTCTAAACGGGGGGCCCACTTTTAAACAAAGCGAAGCCTTTTCTTTTCAGATCTCGACCGACAATCAGGAAGAAACCGACCGCTATTGGAACGCGATAGTGGGTAACGGCGGAAAGGAGAGTGAATGTGGGTGGTGCAAAGACCGCTGGGGGCTGTCGTGGCAGATCACACCCCGCACCCCAATGGAAGCATTTGCCGCCGGTGGTGACGAAGCCAAACGGGCTTTTGACGCAATGATGACCATGAAAAAAATTGATGCGGCGGTTATTGACCAAGCCAGACAGGGTTAAAAAATAACCACGACCTTACTAATTATTTTCTTGTGGCGTAGCTATGAAAATCAAAAAAATTGGCCACTGTTGTCTCTTGATACAAACAGAAAAACTTACAATCCTCACTGATCCAGGAGCCTTTTCGACTGATCAGAATTTAATTACGGGAATTGATGTCGTTCTCATTACCCATGAGCATGCCGATCATCTTCATATAGATTCACTCAAAGAGGTTCTAAAAAATAATCCTGAAGTTAAAGTGTTCACGAACGCTAGTGTTGGTAAAAAACTTGATGAAGTTAATATCCCGTACTCACTCCTTGAAGGAGGAGATCAGATAAAAATTTTAGGTCTTACCCTTGAAGCATTTGACTGTAGACACGAAGAAATTTTTGAAGAAATTGGTCAGGTACAAAATACTGGCTACCTTATTGATAGCAAACTTTTTTATCCCGGTGATTCGTTCTGCAATCCAGAAAAGCCTGTAGATATCTTGGCGTTACCTGTCGCAGGTCCGTGGTGCAAAATCCCTGATGCTATTCGGTATGCTTTGTCTGTAAAACCAAAAAAAGTATTTCCTGTGCACGATGGAATGTTGCAGACGCAACGAATAGGAGGTTCACACAAAATACCGGAGAAAGTGCTTACTGAAAACGGAATTGAGTTTATTGTGATGAACGAAGGTGACGAGAAAGAATTTTAGGTAGACCAAGACATGTTAAGAATGACAAAAATTATTCGTTACTTTGCATAGTTAAATAAATGTGGTAAAATATTTTGGTTGATAATTTGACTCCAGTTTTATAATTTTAAGAGACCGTGAAAAAAAATAACTTACATGTTGCAGTACCCGACATTCTTTTGTTGGCGCACAGGCAGGGAAGTATTCTGTCTGTAGTTCTTTTTGGCTCATCCTTATATAGTTACGATCCAAAAGATGTTGATCTTGCTGTTGTCACAGCACCAGGACGCTTTGATGAATTTGTAAATTTACTGATAGGCGATGATTCTCTGTTAAAATATGACATTTCCCTTATTAAAAGCGAGGAGATCGATTATAATAAAAGGTTTTATTTTGGTGGGCATGGACAATATTTGGTCGAATCATTTAGAAAAGGCAGGGTCTTGGTCGGCAAAAATTTATTCGAAAATTACCACCTAACTACCGTGAAAGATATAAAGTCATCTATTTTTGATAGGATGAAAGAGTATATTTATATCCTGAGGAAGGGGTATTTTGATAAAATCGCTGAAAATAAATTCTATTCCAGATATAACAAAATGCTAAAATTGTCAGCCTTTCTCCTTACAGACGAATACGTTTTTCCGGAGGTATTAAGTAGTGATATTGAGACTGTACGAGGTAGCTTGGTTGAAACCGGTTGTGTGTTTACAGATGATAAAAAAAGAAATATTGAAAATTTATGGATAAAAATAAACGAGCGGTATTTATAACAGGTGGCACGTCGGGGATTGGTCTTGCGATGGTTAAAAAATATCTCCACGAAGGATGTTTTGTTGTTATTAATTATTGCAATGGAGGAAAGAAGGTTTCGCTGGTTAAAGAAGAGCTTTCTGATCTTGGCTATCACGAGGGCTGTGATTATGTATTTTTTCGTGCCGACGTAGGTGATGAAGAAACGTTAACCCAAAAATTTACGGAAATTTCCGAAAATATTTTAGAAAATATTGATACTTTGATCAACAATGCGGGCATTCTAAAAAGGGGTAAAATTCTGGAACTCAAACAGTCGGATTGGATCGAAGTGTTTAATGTTAATGTGTTTGGCATAATAAATCTTTCTAAATTATTGTCAGTCAAGTGTCCGAATCTTACGAATATAATCAATATAGGCAGTATTCGTGGCGAACCGGCCATTTCGCGTTGTAATAATGTTGCTTATTCAATCAGCAAATCCTCTATACCCACACTCACCGCTGTAATAGCAAAAACTCTTGGTCCAAAAGTGAGGGTTAATGCTATTTTGCCCGGAACAATCAATACACCTCAGCGGCAAGGTATTTCCCCAGAAGAATTAGTTCTTTATGGAGAAACAAACAGTATTATCAAACGGCTCGGAAAACCTGAAGAAGTCGCAGAGCTTTGTTACTTCATAACCTCGGATAAGGGGTCATATATTACCGGGTCTTCGATTGTGATCGACGGGGGATATATGGTTAACTATATAAAATAAATTATGAAAAGGGGTTTTGGCACAAATTTTCATTCTGTGTATAAAAGTAGCCCAGAGCTATATCACGTTTTTAGTTCAGCAGAGATATTTTCCTCGGAACTAATGGGAAGGCTTAAGGAATTATTTACTGGGGATATAATGCTAGATGTCGCCTGCGGAACATGTCATAAAACCAATCTGTTTTCGAGTTATTTTAAGAAAGTATATGGTTTAGACGTGTCAGCTTCACTGCTCGACTACGGTAGAAAAAGGTACGGAAAGAATAAAAAACTTAATTTTATTTTGTCATCTGCTGCGAGTATACCTTTATTAGATAAAAGCGTTGATACAATTTTTGTAAGCTGGGGCTCCTTTCCATTAACAAAGACAATAAGGGAAATGAAAAGGGTGCTTGCTCCAAAGGGTGTCATTTTAAGAATAGGTGCTTCAGGAGAGGATGATTTTACAAAACTTTTTCCTGATTTTGATTTGAAAAGGATAAAAAGAATACAGAGACAATTTGAGATGGAGGGTTTTTCTAAAGAAGAGTATAATGTAAATATTACGTTTAATAGCTTGAAAATTGCCAAGAAAGTTTTAAGCAAAATCTTGCATATAAATTCAAGTAATATTACTTCAGACGTGTTACAGCACCGTATCGCGTTGTATTCTTATACGAATTAAATAAGTTTATGATTGTATATAAAATAAAATGGAAGTCGTATATTGCCGATCTTTATGTTCCCGACCAAGAGATACGTAATGTTGTTGTATTGGTACCGGGGTTACCCAAGTCTTCCAATCCTGAAAAAATAGTTAAAGCATTTCTGTCGGCTGGCTCTGTGGTGCTTTATCCGAATTTTTCTGGAATGTTTGATAGCGATGGTCGGTTTGACGCTGTTCAGTGCAGCAAGGATGTCACCGAATTTATTGAGTGGGCTCACCAGCCTGAAGTGACAGAACTTTATTTTGAGAAAAAAATCGAATTAAATTTAAATAAAAAGGTCGTCCTTGTGGGAATGAGTTTTGGAGCTGCTGTTTCTTTACTTGCTTGCAACGATCGTGTGGATAAATTAATACTTCTATCTCCATCTTTGCTTTTTAATCACGATGAAATCAATCAAATTATTAAATTTGATTTTAGAAGTCAGATGGATTACCTAATGTTCTTTTTAAAAAGGGCATTTCCACATACATACAGAATTGAATCGTTTGAATCGCTTGGTCAGTTCCTTCATGGTGAGCTAGATTATTTACAGCGTAAAAACATCGAGCAGTCACTTAATAAATTAAAATCAAGCACTCTTGTCGTTCATGGGAAGTTAGATTTCTCCGTTCCTTGGCAGATTTCTGATGAACTCAGAAAATCAACGAATAACGCACTTATCGAATGGAAATTTTTCAAGGTCGCTCATAGCGTATCTTCTTACAGCAAAAGAGCTCTGGATACAATCACTAATTTTCTAAAAGAAGAGTAGCGGCTTACATAAAAAAAGGAGCCGACCTAGGTCAAGCTCCCATTCTAATATCGCCAGCTTTTGAGAGAGACTTTCAACTCCTTTCTTTTTGTGCTCAAACTTTTACCCAACAGTTTTACCTGTGAAGGTGAACAGCTTGATATGGGAGTGGACCCATCGAGCCAAACGATCGGAAGTGCTTTCAGGTGTATGTTAATGTCTGGACACATCACCTTTGCTAGGGCGGAAATGAAGAAAGCTTTGTCTTGGACTTTCTGCACGTAATGCAGCGTTACATCATTGTCGCTCTCAGTCTTTGAGAGATAAACAATCATCGCAGACCAGATGATTTGGTATCGAATACCAAACTCGACCTCTTCGCATAAAAGCTTAGTCGACTCCTTCTGCTTACTAATCTTGTGCGTTTTTGTTTGTCGCGCCAAGAAATGAGCAAGATCAGACGCTGCCCATTTGCGGTTGGAAACGAATCCGTCCGCAGAAGGCCAGGCTATATCAGACAGAAGCACCTCCTGAACTTTTTGACGCAACTCCGTTCCGCAGTAGACGCATTTGTTGTCGACTACTCTGCGTAAGTCAAACATCCGAACATTCTCCAGCTCTTCATACGATCCGCACTCGCACGATCGAACTCCCATTGTTTTTTTGTACGGGGAGAGAGTCTTATCGATAATGGACGGCGCGCCCCGAATGAAATCAGGATCCGAGTCATAAATAACTCGCCCAAAAGAACCGAGTTTGAGCGACAAGTTTTCTATGTACTCTGCGGTCTGAGTGACGGCATCTGTCGCCTTGATATCGCTTAGACACAGTACCTTTTTTCCGGTCTCTTCCAGTGCGATAGAGATTGGTGTGAGTAAGTACTCACACCTAACGTCGACCCTTGGCCTCAACGGCAAGGATAGGTGGATCATTTTTACCCCCTTCTTTTTAAAGGTACAATAAACCAGCTACAATTATTTTAACACAAATATTATATTTACGCAATATTTAAAATTGACGGACTTTTGAGAAATTATTGATCGATTCTAACAATCTAACTCATTTTTCTACTATAATGGAGTCTATGATAGAACTAAAACACATAACCATAAAAAATATCCCAGCAGTATCTAACTATATTGTTAATCCTGAAGTGTCTAAATTTTTGACTTGGAAACCCTATACAAATGAAATTGATATTCAAAAGTACTTCGACTACGCTGTTAAATGTTTAGATTTTCCCGATGAGATATTCTGTATTATTTTTGAGGATGAAATTATTGGTACGGCACACTTACTTTATAGACCCAATGAAAGTGTGCAGATTGGGTTTGGTATTTTGCCAAGATTTTGGAATAAGGGTTTAGGCTATAAGGTGGCAATAGAAATAATTCAATACATTAGAAATTCTAGATGGTCAAAAGAGACTAAGCGTATAATCGCAGTAATTCACAAAAAGAATGTTTTTGCCAGCAGAATTTTTATCAAGCTAGATTTTTGTCTAGAAAAGGAAAATGTGAAAGACAATTTTGATCAGTATGTACTTGTTTTGTAAAATATTTACATCTAATGTAATTATTGGACTGATTATTATGTAGTAAGCCATTACAACTTATGGTCGTGCCTAATGGCTTTAAATTATTAATTGTTAGATAAAATAATCCCCAGCGGCCGCAAGGACGCTGGGGGAGTGGTTGAAATTCTGCAGCCTTTATTTTACATGGCTGGCGGCGGACCCAAAACCGATCGATGAATGCACTGGTACTGGGGCATCCCAGTTACGGGCTCAATGTCGAGCCGGTCGCGAATGATGCACGATAGTATTGCCGCCACGAGTTGGCACAAGACTTCCTCGCCATCAATCTTCAGGATCAGGGCGCTCGCGACCGCTTCCCGCGATCGCTCAATGTCGGCGAGCTCAAACTCCGACATTATCTTGCCCAGCTTTTCGGGGGTCATGGCAGCCACGGAGCCAGCCAAGAGGTCATGCATTACCTGCTTTTGGAAGTCAGGGAAACTTCCGCTACCGTGCATGTTAATCGCCAGGCGACCGAAGTTGTTTTCGCCGATCAGGTTGTTCGTCAGGTGTTCTATGTATTTCCTCATTTTTTATCTCCTTTCCAGAGATTATCCACGCCCGAAATTCGGATCATTCTGGCCGAAACATTCGACAGCTTGATGATAGGAACCAGAGGAAGTTCCTGAGTGGATTGGCAAAGTAACGGTTTGCCGCTGGGCCAATAGAAACATAGATTATACAAAAAATCAAGTCTGGAGCTGGACCCTTCTCCTACTTGACACATCACCATAACAATATATAATTTGAATATATTATAAGTGTCGAATTTACTATGCATTTAATCGCCGCACAAGTTAATAGCTGGAAAAAGACGCCATACATGGCGGATTTCGTGGTGCGGAGCCTTATCTCTAAGGCTTTGGGGCGATATGTTTCTTTGGCGGTTCCTATTTCTTAATAGGTAAACGGCCGCAGACACATCCCGCCCCCTAGGCGGGATTTTTGGTCTTTGAAATAGACTTGTTGTAATAACCAAACTACTACGGTAGAGGGAGGATAAATCCGTGAGTGAAGAAAAAGACTGGGACGACCCCAAGATTGACGAACAAACTGTGTCGTATTTTGTGCGCGGAATGCGCACCCTGTGGCAACTGGTTGCTCTGGAGCGTCGGCGTATTCTCTTGGCAACTTTAGTGTTGCTGGTGGCGGAGCTGCTTAATCTGGCTGTGCCCCTTGTCTTTAAGGCGTTGCTGGACTATCTGCCGGTGGTGATGAGTGACGGTATTAGTTGGTATGTTGGTGGTCTGGCGTTGCTGATGTTTGGGGCGCGGATCACCACTCTTCTTTTGCGCCGATTTGTGCAGGAACCAATTTTCCTGCGGGCCATTATCAACTTGGAAAGTTTGTGGCCCCAGATCGCTCAAAAAAAGCTTTTGGCTTTGTCGATTAATTTTCATGAACGTGAAAACACGGGCAAGAAGATTGCCAAGGTCAATAAGGGTGTAGAAAAGTTGGTCACCATGCTAGCCGACTTTTTCTGGCAGATGTTACCGGCTGGTTTGTATCTTTCTTTAAACATCCCGATCATTATCTTCCTTGATTGGAAGCTGGGCTTGTTGTTTGTTGTTCCGCTCATTCCTTTTGTGTGGATCAACCTCAGAAGCTACAAGGTCTTCTATCCCCAATGGGAAGAGTGGGACAAAAAGAAAGAGAAATCGATCGGTCTCTTTTGCCAATCAATCATCAATATCCGCACTATTCAGACCTTCGTCTCAGAAGAGAGGGTGGCTGCGGAACATGGTGGAGTGCGAGACGAAATGTGCGAGTTGGATATGAAAATGTCCCTCCGGATGCAACTGTACTTCTTTGTCATGGAGCTGATACTCGGTACGTTTTTCATCGCCACCATCGTGTCTGGTCTGTACTTTGTTTCGCGTGGTTGGAGCACAGTGGGGACAGTGGCGTATGTGTTTATCACCGGCAACGTGGCGCTCCAAAACTTGTGGAACATGATCCATGTTTACACTAGAATGCTGCGCAATTTAGTTTCGGCTGAGAGAATGCAAGCTCTGCTGTTGGAAGATGTTGACGTCGCCAATTTGGCCCCCAGTGTAGTACCAGTGTCCGATGACATCTCTCTGTGTGTTGATGGTCTGAAGCACACTTATCGGGGTAAAAAAGAGCCGGCAATCGCAATTGAGAAGCTCTGTATTTTTCCCGGAGAAATGTTTGCTCTTGTCGGCCCTAGTGGTTCGGGTAAAAGTACTCTGGCGAGTCTCTTTACTAGAACTCAAGACCCGACCGAAGGGGTGGTACAGATTGGCGGTTGTGATATTCGCGACGTTGATCGCGATTGGTACCGTCGGTTGTTTGCCGTTGTGCCCCAAGATGTAGAGGTGTTAGAGGGTAGCATTTTGGACAATATCCGTATGGCTTGCCCTAGTGCCAAAGACGACTGGATTAGCCAAGCGGTGGAAGCGGCTTGCTTGTCGGAGATTGTAACCGATCACGAGCGTTTCCCTGACGGCTTGCTCACCAAGGTGGGCGAGCGGGGAGTACGTTTGTCTGGTGGTGAGCGGCAGCGAGTGGGTATTGCCAGAGCCTATGTGGCCCTGCTGGCCGGATCACGTTTTCTGGTTCTTGATGAAGCAACTTCCGCCCTTGATACCGTCTCGGAGAGAGTCGTTCAAGATTTTCTGGGCCAATTGCGCCAGAAAAAGATGATCACTCTAATTGTTATCGCTCACCGTCTGTCTACCATTCTCACGGCCGACAGAATTTGTGTGCTAGAGGGTGGGAGGATTATTGAAGAAGGCGATCACAGCAAGCTCTTAAAGAAAAACGGACTCTATGCCCAGCTGGTGAGACTGCAAAGTCTTAATCAGGTGCGGGAATAGGTTCCTGCTTTCGGTTGGTTAAAACACGGCGGTTTCTCGAAAGAGAAGCCGCTTTTTTATACTTAAATGTATTATTTATCATAAGCTGGAAGTGTTATTATAATTTTAGTGAAAGAGTTAATACTAAAATACGTCTGATACAGTTATCAGCAAGTTAAAAAACTATGAATAAAAATCAGCAAAAATTATTGGTGTTAATTCTTGTAATTTTTCTGGTGGCGGTTGGGTTGTGGTCTGCAGAATTTTGGTCTAATTCCGATCAGGAGGAAACCATCGCCTGTACTCTAGAGGCTAAACTCTGTCCGGATGGATCGTCGGTGGGTCGGGTGCCGCCGTCGTGCAATTTTGCCCCCTGTGCAACTTCGGCGGCGGCACCGGCTGGCTGGAATCTTGCTACCAATAAACAAGGTATTTCTTTTTATTACCCATCAATACTTTCTACAAAATATATAAGAGCTTTTACTTGGCCACCATTAGTTCAAATTAGTGAAGAAAGTTTTAAATGTCTATCAGCTGGTCCTTCTACTGAACTAGCGGGTGAGACTGATAGTCGGACTATCAACGAGCGGAAATATTGTATTACTAAAATATCTGATGGGGCAGCCGGTAGTGTTTATGAGCAATATGTTTATACTACCCCTTGGACCGAAGATAATACTTTAACTCTAACTTTCACGTTGCGCTCTACTCAGTGTGGTGTTTATGATGAGCCCCAAAGGATTGCTTGTGAGGTTGAGAGACGAGAGTTTGATATTGGTCCACTAATTGATAAAATAGTAGGGACGATTCAAATCTAGCTTCTCTTTAATCGGTTTATAAGATATTCGGGCATTTTTTCTAGTTTAAGTTTTAGCCTAGATTTTGAAATAAATTAACCTTCTTAATTGTAATAAAGGTATTAGGATTTAACCAAAATTTAAACTAACTATGAAGCCTTATGTTCCAGCTGTTTCTATTTTAGCCTTTATTGTTGTGGCGATAGCGGGTTTTGGGTATGTAAAAATTAAAAATGAGAGTTCGGTGGTTGATATTGGATTGGCGAGTACAACAACGTCTGTGACGCCAATCGTGGTTTCAGAATCTGCCCCTACTATAACAAAGGATGTAGTAAAGACGCCGGTGGTGCCTATATCTAAACCTATATCAACTCCGACTCCAGTTCCTCCTCCGGTCGTGGTCGTTACTCCTGAACCAACACCTACTGGATATACCCTAGCTCAAGTTTCCGCTCATGGTAACAAAAGCTCTTGCTGGACAGCGATAGAAGGACAGGTCTATGATATTACCAATTATATTAATCAACATCCGGGCGGTTCAGCTATTTTGAGAAGTTGTGGCGTTGATGGAACTAGGATGTTTAACGGTGTGGGAGCCCATCGGGGTTCAATTGGTGGGCTAGCTTCTTATATTATCGGACCCTTGATTTAGATGAACAAAAAAATATTATATTTAGTCCTGATCTTAAACTTTATTATTGCTGGCATCTTTTGGTGGTTAGGGTCGGGTGATTTGTTTGCCTTTGGCGGGCAAGGCGCTCTAAAGGCTTTTGGTCGCCTATTCGGAGTATTGGGTCAGCTGCTTATTCTTTTAGAATTAGCACTAGTTAGTCGGTTACCGTTTGTGGAAAAAGCTTTTAGTTTAGACCGGCGAGTTCAGCTCCACCGCTTTGTGGGTTACGGTATTTTGTCGGCTTTTATTTTACACCCACTCTTTTTGTCTTTTGGTTACGACAGTGGGGCCGGTGCGACGAACCAGTTTTTTAGTTTTATTTTAAACTGGGAAGACATTTTTAATGCTTTGGTGGCATTGATAATTTTTATTGTTGTCATCATTATTTCTATTCCGGTAGTTCGGCGAAAGTTGAGATATGATACTTGGTATTTTATGCATTTACTAATGTATGTTGCTTTGTTTTTGTCATTTGGTCACCAAACTAAATCGGGTGATTTTGCCTCTGGTTCTGCTTTGTATTATTGGGTTGGCTTAAACTTTGGGATGATTGGTTTATTTTTAGCTTATCGTTTGTTGCGCCCGATTTATCTTTATTACCGACACCGGTTTGTGGTGGATGAAGTGGTGGCCGAAGGGCCGAATATTTGGTCTGTTTATATCAAGGGCAGTAATTTAGCCAATTTTAAATATGAAGCTGGGCAGTTTGCCAGTTTAATATTTGTGGCTAAAGATTTGTGGTATCACCACCCTTTTTCTTTTTCTCTTCCGCCGGGGAATAATCGTTTGCGTTTTACCATGAAAGCCCTTGGGGACTTTACGGCTCAAACCGAGAAAATAAAAGTCGGGACCAAGGTGTTGATTGATGGTCCTTTTGGCCACTTCACCACTATTTTTGGCCACAACACTAAATATCTTTTGGTGGCTGGGGGGATTGGAATCACCCCCATTCGCTCGTTGTTGGAAAAATTAAAAATGCAAAACAAAGATGTAAAGTTTATTTATGGTGCTAAAACTGAAGCGGAGCTAGTTTTAAAATCAGAAATTGATCAGTTGGGGGCTAGTGGCGAATATGTTTTGTCACAAGAAAAGAAAACGGGTTTTGGTGAGGGGATTATTGATTTACCTAAAATCAAAAATTTGGCGCCCGATTTTATGGAGCGGGATATTTATATTTGTGGGCCACGACTGATGACTAAAAATTTACGCCGAAACTTGGCTCTGGCTGGTGTACCCAAAAACCACATTCACTTTGAGGAGTTTAGTTTTTAAGTAAGCCTAAATAGAGTTGAGGTTGCTATTTTGACGATAGTCTTTAGATGTGTTATATTTGGTGGATGAACGAAAGTCCCATCAAAATCTTGAAAGAGCGCTTGGTGGAGATTTCTCACCTCACTTCCATTCTCAATCTTTTGGAGTGGGATCAAGAAGTAAACATGCCCAAGAAGGCTGGCGACGCCCGAGCTGAATCTTTTGCCCACCTAGCTGGCATTATTCATAACAAAATCCTTGCTTTAAACGACGGCAAGCATTTAGCTCAACTGAAAAAATTATTTGATAGTGGGAAAATCAGTGGTAGCAATGGGATAATTGTCAATGAAACTTGGCGAACCTATGATCGGGAAATTAAATTGCCGGCTGGTTTTGTGCGGGAATTGGCCACTACTATTTCCAAAGCCCAAGGGGTGTGGGCCGAAGCGCGTGCCAAAAATGATTTTGCTATTTTTTTACCGCATCTGGAAAAAATAGTGAAGCTAAAAAAACAAGAAGCCGAGCTGGTGGGCTATGCCACTTCGCCCTATGATGCCCTGCTCGATGCTTACGAGCCGGGGATAGACACCGCGACGGCCTCGGCAATATTGTTGAACCTTAAAAAATTTCTAGTGCCATTTTTAAGGCGGATAAAAGAATCGGCGGTGACCATAAAGACTGAGCGAGTAAAGGGGCGGTTCAAGCTCCACCAGCAAATTTTATTTAATGAACTGGTGTTGAAAAAAATAGGTTTTGATTTTGAGGCGGGTCGGCTCGATGCCAGTATCCACCCTTTTTCTAGCGGCTTTCATCCCTACGACGTGCGTCTTACTACCCGCTACAAGGAAAATGATGTTTTGTATTCCTTGGGATCGACTATTCACGAAGCTGGACATGGTTTGTATGAACAGGGATTACCAGTGGAACATTTTGGGACACCACTGGCCGAAACCGTGTCACTTGGTATTCACGAGTCACAGTCGCGTTTGTGGGAAAACCAAATTGGTAAGGGACGACCGTTTTGGAAATATTTTTACCCAAAATTACAAAAGACTTGGCCGAAACCGTTTCAGAATATTTCCTCGTCTGAATTTTACCAGATTATTAATCGAGTTCAGCCATCACTTATTCGTACTGAAGCCGATGAGGTGACATATAACTTGCATATTATTTTGCGTTTTGAAATGGAAAAGGATTTAATTGAAGGCAAAATTAAAGCCAAAGATTTGCCGGTGATTTGGCGGGCCAAAATGAAGGAGTATTTAGATATTGAGGTGCCGTCAGACACTTTGGGTGTTTTACAAGATGTTCATTGGTCGGCGGGGTTGTTTGGTTATTTTCCGACTTATAGTTTTGGCAATTTGTATGCCGCCCAATTTTATCAGCAGTTGGAAAAGAATATTCCAGACTTGGACAAAAAGATCAAAAAAGGAGATTTTACTGCTGTCATTGATTGGCTCCGAAAAAACATTCATATGCGTGGCAAGACTGACACGGCCGCTGCTTTGGTTAAAAAAGTAACCGGCGAAGACCTTGATCCGAAATATTTTGCCGCTTATCTCGAGAAAAAATACGCTGAGATATATCATATTTAAATGGATGTTAAAGAAATATTATGAGTGAAGGGAAAATATACGACTTGATTGTGATCGGTGGTGGGGCCTCGGGAATGATGGCGGCCGGTCGGGCTGCCGAGCGCGGTAAAAGTGTTTTGTTGTTGGAAAAAAATAAAAAATTAGGCGAAAAACTTAAAATTACGGGTGGGGGGCGGTGTAATATTACTAATGCCGAAGAAGACGAACATATTCTGTTAAAAAAATATGGCTCGGCTGAGCCATATTTATATTCGCCTTTTTCTCAATTTGGGGTGGGTGATACTTTTAAATTTTTTGAGCGTCGTGGCTTACCACTGGTGGTGCAGGCTCAAAATCGGGTTTTTCCACTGACTGAAAAAGCCATCGATGTTTTTAAAATATTAGAAAAATATTTAACTGATGGGGGAGTAGAAGTAAAAACTGGGCAGACTGTGACCAATTTAATAAAAGAAAATGGTAAGTTAACTAGTGTTACGGTTGGAACAACAACCTACCGAGCTCATAATTTTATTTTAGCCACCGGTGGTTTATCACACCCCGAAACTGGTTCGACTGGCGATGGTTTTAACTGGTTAGAGAAATTGGGTCATAGTGTGGTTTTACCATCACCAACCGTTGTACCACTGGCGATTGAGGATAAATGGATAAAAAATCTGGCCGGTGTATCTTTGGCGGAAACCAAATTAACATTTACTGTTAATGGAATAAAAAATTTTACTAAAAAAGGACCACTGCTTTTTACTCATTTTGGTTTGTCTGGCCCCTTAGTATTAAATAGTTCGGGTAAAGTAGCTGATCTGTTGCATGAAGGGCCAGTTATGGTTTTGGTCGACCTGTTTCCTACACTAGACTTGGGTGCTTGTGAGCGATGGTTATTAGATATTTTTGATAAAAATAAAAATCGTAGCTTCAAGAATGTTTTGAAGGAATTTTTGTCACCAGTGTTGGCAAGTGGTCTAGTGGCCTCAGGTATATTGCCAATTGAAGCTGATAAAAAAACTAATAGTATTACCAAAGAGGAACGAAAAAGTTTGGTTCGGATGCTAAAGGCCCTACCCTTTACAGTAAAGGGTCTAATGGGCTTTGATCGAGCGGTGGTGACCGACGGTGGGGTGCTGGTGGGCGAGGTAGATATGAAAACCATGCGGTCTAACCTCACCTCTAATCTTTATTTAACAGGGGATATTTTACATATTTCCCGCCCGTCTGGGGGATATTCCTTACAGCTTTGTTGGACTACCGGTTATGTGGCTGGTAGTTGTGTTTAGGTTGATTTTAGTTTTAGATCTGACAAATTGTGGTGTATAATATAAAAGGTTTTAGTTATAAATCTTCATTTTTTACCTATGAAAAATAAAACAATATTTATTGTGTCGTCATTATTTTTAGTGACCATGTTTTTGGTTTTAGGAAATTTTAATTCAGTGTCAGCGGCCGAAAAGTGTAATTTCAATCGCGATTTGGATTTAGAAGATGTCGGTGAAGATGTACGATGTTTGCAAAAGTATTTAAACGGTGCCGGTTTTACTATTGCTTCTAGCGGGGTGGGAGCGCCGGGGCATGAGACTAATCAGTATAAAGATTTAACTAAGGCGGCTATCAAAAAATGGCAGGAAAAAAACGGTATTCAGCCAGCCACTGGTTTTTTTGGTCCAAAGTCACGAGCTATTTATAATTCTTTAATTTCGGGTGTGGCTGCTCCGGTTTCAACACCTAGCTCTAGTAGCTCTAATTCTTCTCAGCTAACAGCTTTACAAGCCCAGTTAGACGCTTTGTTAAAACAACAATCGTCTTCTTCGTCTGGTAGTGCTAATACTGGCACACCAACTGTTACCGCTAGTGATAAAAGCGTGCGCGACCTTATTTTAAAGGCAATCAAGGCAATAAATGATGCTGAAAATCAGATTGAGGACTCAGAAGAAGATGGTAACAATGTTGATACGGCTACTGATGGATTAAATGACGCCGAAGATGATTTGTTTGAGGCGGTGCATGCTTATTTTGCGGGAAATTTGAGTCGAGCCCTAGATTTAGCTGATGAGGCTTTAGACAATGCTACCGATGCTTTTGAAGATGCTGGTGGTGAAAATGCCGAAGATGAAGCCGAAGATTTAATTGACGATGTTCAAGATCAGATTGACGATGCGTGGACGCAGGTAGATGAAGCAAGTGATAATGGCGAAGATGTAGATAAATCTGAAGATTTATTAGAACAAGCCGAAGATACTTTGAGTGAGGCGGAAGATTTGCTAGACAATGGAGATACCGATGGGGCGGAAGATTTAGCGGAAGAAGCGGAAGATTTAGTGGATGATGCTATTGACTCAATTGGTGATGGTGACGATGAAGAATCTGATGCTGAAGACGCTATCAATGATACTGAAGACGCCATTGACGACGCTTGGGATGAAGTTCAAGAAGCCGATGATGATGGGGAAGACATTGATGAAGCTGAAGATTTACTAAACGAAGCGGAAGATTTGCTAGATGATGCTCAAGATGCTTTTGACGACGAAGATTATGATGAAGTCCTTGATTTGACTGACGAAATTATGGATTTGGTGGATGACGCCTTAGACACGCTCTAGAAGATAAACAAAAAACCAGCTAAGCGGCTGGTTTTTTGTTTTTATGTAAGTTTTAGGCCATTTAATCGTCAAGATTAGTCTGGTGGATGATAATTATTGGTTAACTAAAAAATATGAATGCAAAAGCCCTTCTGGTTATTTTGGTGATCGCGGTCCTGCTACTAGCTGCTTATCTCTTGTATTTTGGCAAGGATAAGGATGTTGAGCCAGTAACAGACGATGATCTGGTTGTTGATACCGACGGAGACGATGATGGGGAACCAGTTACCGCGACAGGTTCAGGTGTGATTGCGACTATTGATACTACTGGTGCCATGGTAGATGGTCCTTATGTTATTACAACTCAGAGTTCTTCTACTACAGATGCTTTAGTAATTGCCGTACCATCAATGGGTATTAATCTTTGCTCTGCTCGTTTGGCTATCGTTGATATTTCTACTTTGAAAGTGGGAGACAGGATAGAGGTTCGTGGCGCTCTTGATGCTGGTGGTAATATCGTACCGTGTGAGATGGCCGATCATTATCTGAGAGTCGTCTCTGCTTAAACGATTTTGTTTAATACCAAAAGAGTAGCTCGCGTGCTACTCTTTTGGTATAGATTTAATTTATAAGGCCATGCAAAAAACAGCTATTGCCTCACTTGTGGTAGTTATATTGTTGCTTGCCAGTATTTATTTTCTAGGAGAGAGACAGGTCAAACGGCAAGCAGATTCTTTGGAGGTTCATCCAACCTCTTATTTTTGCCAAGCTGGACGGAGCTTAGTTGCTCAGTTTAGCGAGGGTCAGGTAGAAATCAACTTGTCCGACGGTCGGCAATTTACTTTACCAAATACTATTTCAGCGTCGGGGGCACGCTTTGCTTATGAGGGCGATGAAATTGTTTTTTGGAATAAAGGTCAGACCTCTTTTTTAGAAGAAAAAGGGGAGCAAACATATGTTGGCTGTCTGGCTGAGGGGACAACCACTAGTGCTGACTTAAAGATGACTAATGAGCCGACCGATTTTGCAGTACAAGGGGTAGTAACTTACGATACCCCCGGTTTAGAAAAAAATACCGCCTACCTTGTTTATGAGAAAGTGGGCAAGCCCGCTCTTTCCACTGCCCTTGTGTTTGATGCTCTAAGTTGGTGTGGCACGCCACTTGGTGGTACCCAATGTTTAGCCTTAAGTGTTTATCAGCCATTTAAAAATGCCCGTGTTTTAGTAGAGGGAGTTCTGATGGGCGAGACGCTGATTGTACGAAAGATGCAGACGGTAGATGACGACCAACTTGGCACAATTCCAAAAACTGGTTACGTCTTTGTTTCTTGGTCTGAAGCAGTGCTATCTGTAAAAAACTGTCAGGTAAAAACAGCTACCCAAAGTCACAACCTAGATATTTATTTAGAGATGAAAAATGGTGACCAATTAAAAACTGTAGAGCCGAAGATTGATGAAATTTTTGCGGTCACAAAAGAGGCAGAGACAAGTTGCCAAGCAATACCGATAGCTACTGAGTAATATAAATTTTAAATTTTTCTTTTATCTTGCGCTTGATCGCGATATAATTAGATGAATGGAAAAAGTTCTCATTATTGGTGGTGGTGAAATTGGACAAGCAGTAGCACAGTTGTTGGTGGCTGTGACACCAGAAGTTTTTGATAAAGATCCGGTTAGAAATAATTTAGACCGGCCTTTGTCCGAAGCGGTAGCCAATGCCGATGCTATTTTTTTATGTCTACCAACTAAAGTTTTATCCACTGTGGTTTCAGATATATTGCCACACCTGACAGAAGCTACACCGGTGGTAACTTTGTCTAAAGGACTAGGTGCAAGTGGAGATTTTGTTTGGGAAATATTGGAAGAAAGTTTACCTCAAGCTAGCCATGTCGTTTTAGGTGGACCAATGTTGGCTGAAGAAATAAAGGCTGGTCGCTATGCGGCAGCCGTAGTGGCGGCTGTCGATCCGGATGCTCGTCAGCGGGTCATAAATGTATTTTCTGGTACAAAACTTATAACAGAAAGTTCTGATGACCCAGCGGGGACAGCGGTCTGTGGAGTATTAAAAAATATTTATACTGTGGGGTTAGCCATGGCTGATGGCTTGAATTTGGGTGATAACACCCGAGGTCTTCTTTTAAACCGCGCCTTGGTGGAAATGGCCGAGATTGTTGTTTCTTTTGGTGGTCAGGTTGAAACCGCCTATTCCCTTGCCGGTTTAGGTGATCTGGTTGCTACTAGTGCTAGTGTTCATTCTAAAAATGTGGCGGCTGGTCAATCTTTAGCCAGAGGTGACACGGCGCTAGTGGAAAGTGAGGGGTCTTTGGCTTTACCTCTTTTGTGGCCCCGCTTAGAAGCTAAGCGCGATCACTTACCTTTTATGGCAGCCATTGCTGACATTTCATTAAATCATAGTAATCCTAAAAATGTTTTCACAGATCTTTTCGTCACGCTCTGACCCCCAACCGGCCCATTTTTTAGTGGTTGATGTGGGTACTACCGGTGTGAAGGGTATTATTTTTGATAATACTGGCGTGGTCAAAGCTCGCTCTTACCGTCTGCTGGCTAAACGGACGGGGGAAAATGGTTTGGTGGAACAAGATCCAATGGAAATGTTGGCGGCAACTTTGTTTGTTATCCGTTCAGTTTTGGTTGTGGCTAAACTGAAAGCTTCGGATTTAAAAAGTTTTGGTTTAACCAATCAACGAGAAACCACTATTTTGTGGGATAAGCGTACGGGGTTACCGGTTTATCCCGCTATTGTTTGGGAGGATAGCCGGACTGAGAGTTGGTGTAAAAATATTGAAAAAAAATATGGTCAGGAAATTAGAGAAAAAACTGGCCTACGGGCGGAAAGTTATTTTTCGGCGTCTAAAATTAGGTGGATTTTAGATAATGTTGCGACCGCCAGCCAGGTCGCCCAAAAGGACGCTTTGCTTTTTGGTACGGTTGATTCTTGGTTGTTATGGAATCTAACTGATGAAGCGGTGCATGCTACCGACTATACCAACGCTTCTCGGTCACTACTTTTTAATATTAAAACGATGGCGTGGGATGAAGATTTATTATCATATTTTGGTGTGCCGATAAATATTTTACCAGCAGTTCGTCCTTCGGCTGACCGTTTTGGTATGTTGCGTGGTGATATTTTAGCAACTTCTTTACCGGTACGGGCTGTTTGTGGTGACCAAGAAGCTAGTACGGTGGCGGCTGGTGTTGGTCGGGGAGTGACCAAGGTTACTTTTGGTACGGGAGCTTTTATTGTCCAAGGATTGGGGGGAGATTTTCATTTGCATAATGATTTTTATACCACCTTGGTGCCTGGTGCCCGTGGGCCAGAGTATGTCTTAGAGTCTAAGGTGGCAGGTTTTGGTCCACAGGTTTCTAAATATTTAAACGACCCAGTCAAACTGCAACCCGTGTTACAGCAGTTGGCAGAACAAACAGTTGCAGTCTTGTCTAAGTTGCCTTTGCCATATGAAAAAATAATTATTGATGGTGGTATTAGTCAGTCCGATTATTTTGTCGGGCAACTTGAGCGTTTAACCAAGGTTAAAATAGAAAGACAGAAGATTTATGATGGTACGGCACTGGGGATGTGGCAACTTCTTCAGTACTGATTTTTTAAATATTTTGGTGAGATAAACTAGTTTAGTAACCCCAAAAAAGCCTAGAAATAAGGCTTTTTGGGGTTACTATTGACAAATATTGCATTTGTTGCTAATATATAAGAATAGACCCATGTGGGTCGAAAAAAGTCGGGCGCGCCGCGTGCAACTGCCCGACAAAAAAGGAGTATACAATGCCAACAAGGCGACCGAGAGACCTGCCAATGTAGGTACTCTCCACATCGTTTTTAGGAGGCGACTGGGTGACACGGAGCACAGGCTAGGGCAAATGCCCACGCGAGCCGCTCGCTCTTCTCAGTCCGCCACTACCGGCGCCCCCGCTCTGTTTTGAGCGACAAGGGGCGCCATTTTTTTTGACAATTAAATTAATAAACTTTAAAATCAATTACTAGAAAGGGGGTGAAGCCTATGCGGACCATGGTTATCGCCTAGCAACATCGCCGCGCTTCACATTTTATTTTTTGTGTTCTGGTTTCGCCCCTCCAAACATTTTGAAAAGTGAGGGGCGTTTTTATATTCTTTTTGGTTCGTAATCGGTTGGAGCGGACGCTAAAAATGTTTCTAGTTGGTCTTTGGTCAATAGTCCGGCCTGAGCTCCAACTTGTTGGACTACGGACATTGAGTTTATGGGTGCCCGCTTCAGCGCTTCCGGAATAGACAATCCTTGCGCAATCATACAAGTAAAAGTTGAAGCAAAAGAATCGCCCGCGCCGGTGCGACTAATCGGTGGTTTGGGATCGGGGTAAATTGGCATTTGCCATATTTCCACTCCATCGTAAGTATAGGCTCCTCTTGGTCCATCGGTGAGGACAACTATTTTTGGTCCTAGAGAGCGGATACCAGATAGGAGGACTTTAATGTCTTCTTCTTTATCTATTTTCAAAATGCGACGAGCTTCTTCTAGGTTGCAGAAAAATATTTCTGTCAGCGAAAAAATATCTGGCAATTTTTCTGCTCCGAGTGAAATTTGGAATGTCCCCGGTTGAAAGGCCAACTTGGTGGTAGGGTTGTTTTTCAGCCAGAGAGCTAAATCATGATGAAAATCTAGAGAATTTTCACCTAAAGAACTCAGATAAATCCAGCGCGGGGAAGTGAGGGTGGGTAATATATACTCAAACTCTTCGTGTTTAATTAAAATTGTTCGTTCTGCTCCGTACCATAGGACATAATGATAATTGGTTTTTTTGTTGTCGTTAATTTTAACAAAGCGCGTATCTACACCATTTCTCTCCAGTTCTCCAATAGCTTGTTTGCCTTCTGGGTCGTTGCCAACATCAGTGACAACAGCTGATTTTAAACCTAAACGAGCGGCGGCAACCGCTGCGTTTGGTGAATTGCCTACAGCGGGGACAATAGTAACCGATTCATACGGTACTTTGTCACCAAAAGTTAAACATAGCTGACAGTTTTCTTTATTACTATCACAATTTACCTTGGCCTCTTTTAATTTAATAAAAGCATCGGTCGTAATGTCACCAATCGCGATAAAGTCAAATTCTTGGTCCATAAGCATAAGATTACATTCTAAAAGATATAAACATCATAACATATGGTTTGGTCGGCTTGTGCTAGAATAGGTCTATGAAGACTTTAGCTCAATATATAGAGGAGGCTGACCAAGGTCAGTGGGCGTTGGGACACTTTAATATTTCTAATGTTGAAGGTTTGTGGGGGGTGTTTAAAGCAGCCGAGGGTCTTGATTTGCCGGTTGTGATAGGGGTGTCAGAAGGGGAAAGAAATCACCTCGGAATCAAACAAGTTAAAGCTTTGGTAGATAGTTTGCGCGCTGAATATAACTACCCAATATTTTTAAACGCCGACCACACTTATTCACTAGAAGAAATAAAAAAAGTGGTGGATGCGGGCTTTGATTCCGTGGTGGTGGATGGTTCCAAGCTGTCGTTGGAAGATAATATTGCCCTAACGAAAGCGGCCGTTACTTATGCTAAAAATGTTAACCCGGATATTTTAGTGGAAGGGGAGATTGGTTATATTGGCACTTCTAGTAAGTTGTTGGATGAGATTCCCGTGGAGGCGGTAATTTCTGGTGAAGCTTTGCCTACTCCGGCGGTGGCGGCTCAGTTTGTTGAGGCAACTGGGGTTGATCTCTTGGCGCCAGCGGTGGGCAATCTACACGGGATGTTAAAATCGGGTACTGACCCGCGTCTTGATATTGAACTAATAAAAAAAATACGAGCGGCCAGTGGTGTTCCGCTGGTTTTGCATGGTGGCTCAGGTATTACCGATGATGATTTTGTGGCGGCTATCAAGGCGGGTGTTTCGATGATTCATATAAATACAGAGATTAGAGTTGTTTTTCGCGATGCTTTAAAGAGGTATTTACAAGAAAATCCTGATGAAATTGCTCCCTATAAAATAATGACCCCGGCTATGCACGCGATTGAGCAAAAAACAGCAGAGCGTCTTCGGTTGTTTGCTGGCCAATAAAATTTATGTCATTTTCACCGGCTTTATATGATGATCTTCGGACGGGTTTTCGGGGAGATATATCAATAGCACCAGAAGTTTTAACGGCTTACAGCCACGATGCGAGCTTGTTTGAGGTTCGCCCCGCTGTCGTTGTTTGGCCTAAAGACCAAGCCGATATGTCTTTTTTGGTTAATTTTGTTAATCGGCATAAAAAAGATAATCCTGAGTTGGCCATTACGGTGCGAGCCGCTGGTACTTGTATGTCGGGGGGAGCAATCGGCGAATCTATTGTGGCTGATACCACAAGGTATATGAAAGGGGTGGTAGATTTGCGTACGGGTGAGGCCGTTGTCTTGCCGGGTACTTTGTATCGGGATTTTGAGGCAGAAGTTGTAAAAACTGGTCAGATGCTGCCTTCCTATACGGCGTCTAAAGATATGAATGCGATTGGCGGGATGATTGGCAATAATTCAGGAGGTGAAAAAAATCTTCGTTTTGGTAAAACTGAAAAGTATGTCCAAAAATTAGACATTGTTTTGTCTGACGGTGAGGTTTATGAAATCAAACCCTTATCTAAAGCAGAGCTAGAATTAAAAATAAAAGAAAATAATTTTTTAGGTAGGATTTATCAAAAACTTTTTGCTTTAATTGAAAACAATAAAGATATTATTGCTAACGCTCGTCCGACAGTCTCTAAGAACTCAGCGGGGTATTATTTGTGGAATATCTGGGATGGAGAAACTTTTGATTTAAATAAACTTATTACGGGCGCTCAGGGTACTCTTGGTTTAGTCACCAAGGCAACAATGGGTTTGGTACCAGTCGAGGATAAGTCGGAACTGGTAGTGGTTTTTTTGTCGGACATTGCTTCGGTGGCTGATACGGTAAATATAGCACTGTCATTTGAGCCAGATAGTATTGAATCTTATGATGATAAGACAATGAAGCTGGCTTTGCGTTTTTTGCCTGCTTTGGCTAAAAAATTAAAATTTGGAGGTCTGTGGAAGTTGGGGTGGTCCTTTTGGCCGGAAGCCAAAATGGCTTTACGTGGAGGGTTGCCCAAGTTGGTTTTGTTGGTGGAGTTTGCTGGTCGAAAGGACGATGACTTAATAAGCAAAGCTACGGGTTTTGTTCAAAAAATGACGAAGAGGGGGATAGTGGCCAGAAGGACCTCTGGTCCAGCGGAAACTGAAAAATATTGGACAATTAGACGGGAAGCTTTTAGTTTGCTCCGGAAGCATTTGGGCAAAAAACGGACCGCCCCTTTTATTGACGATATTATTGTTTCGCCCACTAAGATGCCTGAGTTTTTACCGCAGTTGCGAGCTGTTTTGGATCCTTATAATTTGTCTTACACCATCGCTGGTCACGCCGGTGACGGCAATTTTCATATTATTCCCTTAATGGATTTGAGCGATCCTGAAACTGGTAAAATAATCATGGAATTGTCGGACAAGGTTTATCAGCTTGTTGTTGATTTTGGTGGTTCTATTACGGCCGAGCATAATGACGGAATAATTCGGACACCATATCTGGAAAAAATGTATGGTCCAGAGATGGTCGCCCTTTTCGCTCAGGTGAAGCAGATTTTTGATCCTCAAAACATCTTTAACCCTGGTAAAAAAGTTGGTGGCAGTAAGGAATATGTCCGCAATCATCTGAGTCGTCACTAGGCTTACCCCTTGCATAATAGAGTGATTTCTTATATATTGTCTCCGTTATGTTGACCCTAAATGCAATTAAACGAGAAGCCTTTGGTAAAGCCCTAAAGCAACCGCGACTGGAAGGAAAGTTGCCGGTTGTTATTTATGGTCGCAAACAGGAGGCTATTTCTTATTTCGTTGACCTTAAAGACTTTAATAAAATTTACCGCGAGGCCGGTGAATCCACCGTCATTGAATTTAAATCGGCCGATGGTGACAATGATGTTCTTATTAAGGCTGTTGATTACGACCCAGTGTCTGGTAGTCCTGTCCATGTTGATTTTTATGCGATTGAAAAGGGTAAAAAGGTTGAAGTAGAAGTACCACTAGAGTTTGAAGGTGAATCTTTGGCGGTAAAAAATCTTGGTGGTGTTTTGGTAAAAGTTATCCACGATTTACCTATTGAGGCAATGCCAAAAGATCTACCTCACGATATTAAAGTTGATATTTCTTCTTTGGTGGATTTTGATAGTCAAATTACGGTGGCTGACCTTAAAATTCCAGCTGGTGTAACAGTAATGATTGACCCAGAAGAAGTCGTAGCCTTGGTTTCGGAACCGAAAGATGAGCCCGTTGAAGAAGTTCCGGTTGATATCTCTCAAATTGAAGTTGAACAAAAGGGTAAAAAAGAGGACGAAGGGGAAGAGGAAGCAGGGAAATAATACCAAAAAACCCGAGCCGGCACATCGCGCCAGCTCGGGTTTTTTGGTATACTATATCGGTATGTTTGAGAACATAGCTATTTTTTCTAAGCGATGGCGATTTTTCCCAGCTCTAGTTTTGTTGGTTTTCTGTTTTTTGCCTGCGACTGTTTTGGGTCAAAGCGCAGATTCGGACAAAGCGTCTCGTGAGGCCGCTTTGCGAGACGAGCTCGCCAAGGTGGAGGCCGATATTGCCGCCAACATGAAGCTTTTGGTGTCTAAACAAAAAGAGTCTTCTTCTATTGCTCGTGATATTCAAATACTTACCTATCAAATCAATCAGGCCAAATTAAAGATTAGACAAAAACAAATTGAGATTGAGCGGTTGGGGGGAGATATAACCAAAAAGGAGGCGACTATTACAACTTTGACCAATGAGATTGAGGAGGAAAAAGAATCCTTGTCAGAGCTTTTGCGTAAAACAAAAGATTTGGATCATATCAATATGACGGAGGTGATTCTTGGTAATGACAACTTGTCTGATTTCTTTGTGGATCTAGATTCTTTTAATTTCATTCAATCTAGTATGCACAACTCTTTTTCCCAAATGCGCAATACTCAAGTTGAGACCACCAAGGAGAAAATTACCCTAGAGCGCCGGCGCGACGCTGAGCGCGATGCTAAGCGAGTTATTGAAGAAGAAACTAAGAAAATTCAATCGGCCGAAGCGGAAAAAAAGCGCCTGTTGTCAATATCTAAATCTCAAGAAGCGGGCTATAGCAATATTATTGCCGAGCGAGAAAGGCGGCGAGCGGCGATTAGGAGTGAGCTTTTCCGCTTGCGCGACTCCACGGCTATATCTTTTGGTGAGGCAGTAGACTTGGCTGTTCAGCTATCTAAACAAACTGGGGTGCGGCCAGCTTTTGCTTTGGCTATTTTAAAACAAGAGACAAATATTGGTCAGAACGTGGGTACTTGCAACCGACCCGGAGATCCGGCGACCAAGCAGTATGCCGCGATTATGCACCCAACTCGTGATATACCTCCTTTCCTTAGGATAACTTCAGAATTGGGTCTTGATCCAAATACCACACCCCTGTCTTGTCCTTTGGGTTATGGGTATGGTGGAGCTATGGGTCCAGCCCAATTTATTCCATCAACGTGGGAACCATATAAGGGAAGAATCGCCGCTATTACTGGTAATAATCCGCCGAGTCCGTGGAAACCAATTGACGCTTTTGCCGCCTCTCAGCTTCTTTTGCGTGATTTGGGTGCCGCGGCTGGTGGTTATACTGCCGAGCGGACAGCCGCCCTTCGCTACTACGCCGGAGGAAACTGGGCCGATCCGCGCAACGCCTTTTATGGCAATTCTGTCATGAATCTGGCGACCGCTATGCAGGCTCAGATTGATATCTTGCAAGGTAATTAATTCTATGGTAAATTAGCGACTATGCAAAAGGAAATTCATCCTACTTACTATCCGGAAGCCAAAGTTAGCTGCGCCTGCGGCCACACTTTTACTGTGGGTTCAACAAAAGAAAAAATTGACGTGGAGGTCTGCGCTGCTTGCCACCCTTTCTTTACCGGCAACGAAAAAGTTATGGATACGGCTGGGCGCGTAGAAAAATTCAAAGCTCGAGCTCAGAAGGCTACTCCGGCCAAGAAAAAGACGACCAAAAAGAAAGAGGAGGTAGCGTCCGAATAGATTTTTTACTCAAAGAAACGCAGATGGTGCGTTTCTTTACTAATGGAAGAGTTGTATTATACAACCATGTCTAATGTTTCCGACAATCAAAACCTAGATGACTATAGGCAGAATCAAAAAACTGCCTATTTGATGATGGAGTATGACCGTTTGTCAGGCAAAATAGCTGAGGCTGAAACTGTTGGTATTGATGATCCTGAAATGAAAGAATTGGCGGTTGAAGAATTAAAAAACTTAGATAGTCAGCGTCAGACTATTTTGGATACAATTAAAGATATTTTAGCTAAAGAGGTGGCAGAAGATGAGGTGGTTAATGAAGTTATTATGGAAATACGAGCGGGGGCTGGTGGAGAAGAGTCGGCCCTCTTTGCGGTCAACTTGAAAGAGATGTATGAAGCTTATGCAGTTGGTCGCGGTTGGCAGTTTCAAGTGATTGATGAATCTTTATCGGAACTGGGTGGTTATAAAGAAGTTTCTATTGAAATTAAGGGTAAAAATATTTATGACGCTTTGCGTTATGAGACTGGTGTCCACCGTGTTCAGCGCGTACCGGCGACAGAAAAACAAGGTCGGGTCCACACTTCTACGGCCTCGGTGGCGGTGATGCCTATTCGTAAAAAGACCAAGATTTATATCAATCCGGCCGATTTGGAAATTGAAACCACTCGTTCTGGTGGGGCCGGTGGCCAAAATGTGAACAAGGTGGAGACGGCAGTGCGGATTATCCACAAGCCAACCGGTATCGCGGTTCGCAGTCAGAGTGAACGTTTTCAACAGCGTAATCGTGAAAAAGCGATGATGATTTTAGAGGCGAAATTAAATGAAATGCAGGAATTGGCCGACAAAAAACAAGAAACCGATGAGCGTCGGAGCCAAATTGGGACAGGTGATCGTAGTGAAAAAATAAGGACATATAATGTTTTGCAAGATCGTATCACTGACCATCGTATTAAGCAGTCGTGGCACGGTATTGAAAGGATCATGGCCGGAGAGATTGGCCCACTGGTTGAAGCCTTGGCGGCCACGGGTGGTCAGGCGGTAGAGGGCGCTGGTGAGCCAGACGATTTAGAAGATTAAGCCATTGCCAAGCTTGGTAATATTTGATAGACTACGACCCGTATGGAAAATACTGATAATAAGACTATAAACGAGTCACGTTTGCGCGAACTATTTCAAGTTGGCGCTCATTTTGGCTACAGTCGAGCTCGCCGCCACCCCTCGGTGGATAAGTATGTTTTTGGTTATAAAAATAAGACGGCTATTATTGATTTAGAAAAGACCATGACCGCTTTGGAGCGAGCTAAAGATTTTGTTCGCGTCTTGGGGAGTGAAGGCAAGGTAGTTTTATTTGTTGGTAACAAAAATGAAGCTCGGGCGGTTGTAAAAGTGGCAGCGGAAAGCATTGCTATGCCTTATGTAGCCGAACGCTGGATTGGTGGGACCCTAACAAATTCTAAAGAAATAAAAGCTCGATTGAAAAGGTTGGCCGATATAAAAGCCGACGAAGAATCTGGTGAGTTGTTGAAATATACCAAAAAAGAACGTGGTCTAATTGGTAAAGAGAAAAAAGATCTAGATCGTTATTTTGGTGGTATTGTCGGTATGGCTAAAATGCCAGCCGCGATGTTTGTGGTAGATGCTAATGCTGAGAGTATTGCTGTTGCCGAGGCTAATCGTATGAATATTCCAGTCATCACTTTGTCTAACTCCGATTGTGATATTCGTTCCATTGCTTATCCAATAGTTGGTAACGATGGAGCGGTCGCTAGTATCACTTATTTTGTGCGGGAAATAGTGGAGGCTTATAAAGATGGTCAAAAAAACCCCACTCCTAAGGCGCCAGCACCAAAAGTGGATAGCCCAGCAGCGGAATAGGGTTTTTTAGCGTATACTTAAATCGTTATATTTTATGGCTGATACCCAGTCAATCAAGGAATTACGAGATCGGACCGGTATATCCGTTTCCGAATGCAAGAAAGCTCTAGACGCCGCAGGTGGTGATATGGAGAAGGCTCTTGGTCTGCTTAAAGAAAAAAGTGCTGAAGCGGCTGGTAAAAAGTCTGATCGGGAACTTGGGGCTGGTATTGTAAATGCCTATATCCACGGTGCTGGCAGTATTGGGGTATTGGTAGAGCTTGCTTGTGAGACTGATTTTGTTTCTAAACATGAAGACTTTAAAGCTATGGCGGCAGATATTGCTATGCATATTGCTGCCATGAATCCTGTTGATTTGGCAGAGTTACTAGGTCAGGAATTTATTAAAGACCCTAGTATAACGGTTGAGGCCTGTGTTCAACAGGGGACACAAAAATTTGGTGAGCGTATTGTTTTATCTCGATTTGTGCGTTTTGAGATTGGGGCCTAGTTTCTTATGATTTATCTTTTTACAATTGCGTTTGTTTCGTACATGCTGGCATTGGGGCTGGTGTTTTCTCGTTATCGGGCGATTAAGGCCGGAAAGGTTCCTGCGGCAGAACTTAATCAACCATCACTCGGGGCGGCTTTTTCCCAAGGATTAGACGCCTTTGCTGTTTATATTGTTTTCTTTTCTCGCGAAGCTTTGCATCATGGTTATGTTTATATTTTATTGTTAGCGAAGCGTTTAGCCACCTTCACTAAAAAAACTTTAGTGGAAGTTGAAAGGATTTTAAATCGGGTTATTCATACAACCAAACAAAAGCGGCGGGATGGGGAAAAGGGTGCTACATCTCTTTTTCTGAAAGAGATAAAAATGCATCAAGCTGAAATAAAAAGAGGTTTACATTCGTAAACTAGAAGATTTTTAAATAATAAGTTATAGTAACAATCTTGCCGGCA
>CAYSSL010000005.1:0-5195 GCA_964433715.1 uncultured Candidatus Saccharibacteria bacterium
GCCACAAAAGCATCCAGCCAGTCCCGCTCTATCCGCATAAAACCCGAAGTTTTTTCATTAGCCTTTGGTCGAGCCAAATCTATTTCCTCGTGAGCTGTATTTATATCACCAGTAAAAACAATTGGCTTGCCACTTTTTTTTAATTTTTTGAGATACCCCAAAAATTCTTGGTAAAATTGCAGTTTATATTTAAGCCGCTCAACACTCGCTCCCCCGTTGGGAAAATAAATATTAAGAAAAATAAAATCAGCAAAATGAAGCTCAAGTACCCGACCCTCGGCCGAGAGCAAATTAGCACCAAAATCGGTTACCACTTTATGGGGTACGACCTTACTATATACCGCCACCCCACTATAGCCCTTTTTGGGTCCACAACAATGCCAATATGAATTGTAGCCAGCTGGGTGAACCAACGCTTGGGACAATGCACCACTATCGTGAACCTTGGTTTCCTGCACCGCCACCACATCGTATTTACCAGAAGCCATAAAATCTAAAAAACCTTTGCGTTCGGCCGCGCGAATGCCGTTTACATTCCACGATATGAGGGAAATTTTCTTTGCCATTTCAGAATTATATCACGCTAGCTAAATAAACTTTTTCAGGACCTGAAAGTCTTCTTTCAGCGTGTCTTTTAGGGATTGGTTGTAAATCGCAGCCGCCGGATGGTAAAGCGGAACCACCACCAGCTCACCATGTGGGGCAAGCGCCCTAATCGTCGTACCATGAAGACTAGAAATCGGGCTCGCGCTTTCAGTTGACCCATACTTTTCCAAAATATATTTCATTGAAAACCGACCGAGGGTAGCAATAACCTTTGGTCTAATAATATCAATCTGGCGATCAAGAAAGGGCGAATAGACCATAATCTCCGCCGGCGACGGGTCGCGGTTTTCTGGTGGCCGATCTTTTACAATATTGGTTATATAAACACTCTCTCGGGGCAGACCAATAGTTGCCAACAGCTCGTCTAAAATTTTACCTGAGGCACCACAGAACGGGCGGGCGGTCTTGGCCTCATTTTGGCCTGGGGCTTCACCAATAATCATAATGGAAGCATCGTGACTCCCCTCACCAATGACCGGAAAATATTTATTGGTGGTCCGATATTCATATAAAGGCGAGCTTTTCAGTCCCAAGACTTCATCTCTAATATTTTTCAATTTATCTGTCTTATTTTCCGGCATATTTCTTCTCAGCTTTTAAAATAGACATCTTTTTACTACTTCCCCCTCGATTATAGCCTCCTAGTCTACCATCTGAACAAATAACGCGATGACAGGGAATATTTGGATCAAAATTTTGACGCATAATAGAGCCCACCGCCCGTGCCGCCCTTTTATTGCCGGCCCGATTAGCCACTTCACCATATGATAGGGTGGTGCCGACTGGAATATGGCGAACAATATCTAGAACTTTAATAGTAAAAGTTTTAGTCATAAGTATTTAAATTGTAGCACTTAAAAAACCCCGCGTTCAAACGGCTGTAAACCAGCAGTCTGAACGCGGGGTTTTTAAGTAAAACTACTCAGCGCTTACTTCAGCGGCAGCGTCTGCGCCTGCATCTACCGTTCCATCGGTAGCGGTCGTGTCGTCACCGTCAGTGGTGAAAGAACCGGTGCCGTTGTCGCTAGTGTCTACAACTTCACCACCGTTGTCTACCACATCAGTAGTGTCAGCCTGATTCATGTACCAGACAACACCAGCAATGATGATAACGATAACAACGATAGCAATAATTACATTCTTGGACATAGTTGCTTTGATTGTTTTGTAATCGACCTTTCGGATTACGATACTCCGAGAATACCACTTTTGACCTGATTTTTCAATCTTTTGGCCAATGTGGATAAGTAATAACCTAATTTTGCCATTCGCGCAACTCCCCCCAACTCCGACCAGTCTCAATATTGACAGCCAGTGGTATATTATGGTCAAGCACGGTGGTCATTTCTTTTTCAAGCAAAGAAACAAACTTTTTTACTTCTTTTTCTTCCACTTCATAGATCAACTCGTCATGAACTTGGAGCAGAAAATGAGCCTGATTGTTAATTTTGGTCTGGTGTAAAACTTGATCTACCTTAATACTAGCAATCTTCACAATATCGGCCGCTGTTCCTTGGAGAGGGGCATTGTAGGCTTGTCGCTCCGCTTGAGCGCGCACAAAAGGCAACTTGGAACGAAGGGCTGGAAAATAGCGCCGCCGGCCAAACATCGTTTCGGTATAACCCTTGGTGTAAGCTTCGTGAACCACTTTGTCAAAATACTCCTTAACCGTCTTAAATTGCTCAAAATAACTATCATAAAACTTTTGGGCCTCTTCGCGCGTCGAACCCAGATTGGCGCGCAAAGCGTTTACTCCCATGCCATAAATAATCCCAAAATTTATAACCTTGGCCTTACGTCGCATATCTTTAGTCACTGCCTCTTCGTCTACACCAAAAACACGTGCCGCTACCGCGGTATGAATATCTTTACCACTACTAAAAATATCTCTCAATGTTGGGTCGCCCGACAGCATTGCCAACACTCGTAATTCAATCTGGGAATAATCAGCGGCTACTAAAATATGACCAGTGGTAGCGACAAAACCTTGGCGAATTTCTACCCCATAAGTTTCTGAAGCTGGGATATTTTGGAGATTAGGGTCGGTACTAGACATTCGTCCGGTCGTCGTACCCGTCTGGTTTAATTTACTATGTAAGCGATTTTCACTATCGGCCAGTTTTGGAATAGCGTCTACGTAGGTAGAAACAAGTTTAGCCAACTCGCGATATTTTAAAATATCCGCCACAATTGGCGCACTCTCGGCTAGTTTTAGCAACTCCGACTCTCTCGTTGAACGGGCACCACCGGCCGTCTTTTTTAAACCTTTGGCACTAAGACCCAAGTCATCAAACAATATTTTACCCAACTGTTTAGGCGAATTAATATTAAATTCTTGGCCGGCAGACTGATAAATATTTTTTTCCAACACTAGTAATTTTTTGTGAAAGTCTTTAGATAATTTAGCAAAATGATTGGGGTCTATTAACATTCCGCGCTGTTCTGCTCGTTTTAAAATAGGGATTAAAGGTAACTCAATTTTTTTATAGACCCCGTCTAAATCTTTTTCTTTTAATTCAGTTTCAAGTTTGACTAATGATTTTTCAATATTCTTTTCACCGGTATGTGAATAGATATCCTCAATATCAGGGTTGGTTTTTTCAGACTCTAAAAGCCACAGTGCCACCGTTGCCTGTTTTAAAATTGATTGATCAATTTTAAGATTGTCGGACGTGCCACCGTTGTCTATAGACTCGGCTTTGCCACTCAAAATCATTCGCGCCCGAGACAACAAAGCCTTAAATTCAAGCTCGGCAAATAATTTTTCCACCCCAGAAAAATCAAAAGATTCTTTCCAAGTGGCCACCGGCAAAACAAAATTTATTGGTGCGTCACGACGAATAGTGGCCAAGGTCTTAGAAAAAAGAGCTTCTTCTTCGTTGTCCTTTAAAAGTTGAACCAAGCGTGGTTTAAAGCCGGCTTTTATAAATTTATCTTCTCCTTTTTCTCCCTTAGCTAATTCCTTGTAAATATTTTCAATTGAGCCAAAAGATTGGATCAGGCTGGTGGCGGTCTTCTCGCCCACCCCTTTTATTCCAATAATATTATCCGAAGGATCTCCAGACAAACCCTTAAAATCTACTAAAAATTTAGGCTCAAAACCAAAGCGTTTTTTAACAGCTCCTTCATCATAAATAATAGTGTCATTGAGGCCACGTTTTAAAGTATAGACCAACACCTTGTCTCCCGAGACCAGTTGCATTGTGTCCATATCGCCCGAAGCTATGACTACTTCTAAATCTGCTTGCCCTTTGGTTTCTTCCACAATTGTGCCAACAACATCGTCGGCCTCAAAACCAACACAATCGTAAATCGGAACACCAAAGGCTGAAAAAATATCTCGCGAACGACTCATTTGTGCCACCAGTTGGTCGTCCGCCTTAGCTCTTCCAGCCTTATACTCGTCATAAACTTTTTTACGAAAAGTTGGCTCGGCCAAATCATAACAGGCGGCCATATAGTCTGGTTTAAATTGATCAATAATTTTTAACAACATAGAAGCCAATCCGTATAACCCGCCAGTCGGCTCACCTTTAGAAGAAGAAAAATCTGGCAGGGCGTGGTAGGCGCGGTGCAAAATAGCATGAGCATCAAACAGCACCAGCTTCTTTTCGTATTTTTTGTTAGTCATATTTTATAGTCCTAGTATTATCATCAATAAAAGTGAAGGTGAGGGCCGAAGCAGTGGCCGGTAAAATATCTTTTACTCTCTCGGGCCACTCTATGACAATTAGATTATCTGGATCGGCGGCAATATCCTCAAACCCTAATTTAACCAAATCCTCTCCTCCGTCTAGTCGATAAGCATCGATATGAATGAGTCTTTTAAAGATTTGATGTTCTAGTTCATAAATTTTTTCAATCACAAATGTAGGACTAGCGATTGTCTCACACAAACCAAAAGCGGCGGCCAAACCTTGAGTAAAAGAGGTTTTACCAGACCCCAAATCGCCATAAAGGGCTAAAATAGTAGCTCCGCCCTCCTTGGGCTTAAGGCCAGAAACCACTCGCGCCGCAAACTCTTTTGTCTCGTCTAATTTATTAGTAGTAATTTCCATTACAAAAAGTCTAACACACACCAGAGTTTCCACCAGATACAAAAACAGGCGCTTTCCGCAAAGGGGAAGCGCCTGACTATTCAACAAAAAAGAACTATCGACCGCGAACCGCCGGCTCCGTCTTCGCCCGTGTTGAGGGCGAAGGGGTAACTGCCCGACGAGAAGGGGCCGCCGGAGCTGAAAGCTTTCTCTCAACCACCGGCCGAGCCTGTGAGCGCAATGACCGTGGCGACTGAACGGGCCGTCGGTTCTCAAGTTGCTGGCGGGTCGGGATCAAATTTGTCCCACTCTCCACCGCCCGCTCGCGCACCCGTTGGAGCCGCTCAACTTCCTGCGACACCGTCTGAAAATTTCGGCGCTGTTGTTCAGCTTGGCGTCGCGCCTCGTCGGCCCGCTGACGCTCAGCTTGAAGCCGAAGACGCTCGCGGTCCATCTGTTGGCGGTGGTACGTATCACTCCACCGCTGCTTCACGCCGTTGATGGTCACATATTCCTGGAGATCCTGGTCTCGCAAGAGCGCTTGATCGTGCG
>CAYSSL010000005.1:5295-25919 GCA_964433715.1 uncultured Candidatus Saccharibacteria bacterium
TGGCGGATATAGTGTCCAGTTAAGCCGTTTTCAAGGTCTCTGGGTATATTATAGCATAGTATATAGCAAAATGTCAATAGGCAAGAACAGAGGGTCAATTTAGCTGAATTTACAATATTTAACAAAAAACATCGGCTCAAATTATGATCTAAAAATATTTTTAGAAAATTGTCTTCAATTTTATTATTACCCTGCAAGCTAAAACCAAGTTTTGCACAGTTTAGTGTTTGCTCTTCCAAAAAACCGGTGCTAGTAATGCATAAGCGCGCTAAAGTAAAAATAAAAAATTGTTTTTGCACCCTACCGAATGTACAATAGATAGTAATGACACCGATCTTCAACGAAGAAAAGCAAGAAAAGAGATTAGATGAACTCCACTACAAAGAGGCTGAGGACTTGGCCCAAGTGTTGGCAGTAAAACACCAAGTACCATATATAGATCTTTCAAAATCCTCTATCAACGCCGACGCTCTACGTATTATCCCCCAAGATGAAGCTCGGGCAGCCAACGTGACAGCCTTTAAAATAATTGGCAAAAAGTTATCGCTGGCTACCGCCTCTATGGGAACGGATAAACTAAACAATATTATTGCCGACTTGGAACAAAAAAATTATCAGGTTAGCCTGTATTTATGTTCCGAAGCCAGTCTAGAGCGAGCTTGGGAAAGATATCAGGAAGTGTCTGATTCTAAAAAAACGGAGGCGGGCATGATTGATATTTCCAACGAACACATTGCCGAGTTTCAACGACAATTTCAAAAGTTAGAAGATATTACCGCCCTTCTCTCCACCGAATCAGTTCGTACTGTTCGCGAAGGTGGCATCTCCTCTATCTTAGAAATAATATTGTCTGGCGCCCTCGCGATTGAAGCGTCTGATATTCACATTGAACCGGAAGAAACCGATATTCGTCTTCGCTATCGCATCGATGGCGTACTCCAAGACGTATCCGACTTTGACCCGAAAATTTACCGCCCCATCCTCTCGCGTATTAAACTGGTATCGGGACTCAAATTAAATGTTAAACAAGCCGCTCAAGATGGTCGCTTCTCTATTAATGCCGGCGAGGCCGATATTGAAATTCGAACTTCCGTTATCCCTGGTGCCTATGGCGAGTCTATTGTGATGCGTGTTTTAAATCCTAAAAGCATTGAAACCACCTTCAACAATCTTGGTATACCAGACGACCTGTATCAGATCTTTGATCGCGAAATCCGAAAACCAAACGGTCTTGTTCTCTTAACTGGTCCAACCGGTTCTGGTAAAACGACGACCTTGTATTCTTTTCTGCGTGAAGTAAATTCGACCGAGTCTAAGATCATCACTATTGAAGACCCGATTGAATATCACCTCAAAGGCGTCAACCAAACTCAAGTCAATCGCGAAAAAGGTTACACCTTTTTGTCTGGACTACGTAGTGCCTTACGCCAAGACCCCGATATTATTATGGTCGGTGAGATCCGCGACTCAGAGACAGCCAAGATTGCTATTAATTCCGCCCTGACTGGTCACTTGGTTTTTTCCACCCTCCACACCAACAATGCCGCTGGCACCATTCCCCGCCTAATCGACCTTGGAGTAAATGCTAAAATCATCAGCTCCGCTCTCACTCTATCTATTGCCCAGCGCCTAGTTCGAAAATTGTGTGTCCGCTGTCGACAAGAAAAAACTCTAGCTGGCCCAGAACAAGAGCTGGTGCAAAAAGTATTAGACAGTATCAAGAAAAAACGCCCAGATTTTACTCCCAACCAAACCACTAAGGCGTGGGAGCCGGGCAAGTGTATTGAGTGTAATAATACTGGCTACAAAGGTCGACAAGGTATTTTTGAAGCAATTGTAATGGATGACAATATTGCCGCCGCCACAGTCAACAACCCAAACGAGCGCGATATTAAAACCGCCGGTATTGCACAGGGAATACTAGATATGAGGCAAGATGGTATTTTGAAAGTTCTAGAAGGTACTACATCTCTCCGTGAACTTTCTCGGGTCATCGATTTGTACGAAGAAATAATTTAAAATCAAAAAAGCCCACCCTAAGGCAGACTTTGATCTTTGAGATCCAGAATATAAACCTCCAAGAAATCTCTTTATTTATGCAAATAAAGTTAGGTAAATTGGCAAGGATAGCCCCAGACACCTGCCTAAAAGGCAGTACCAAGGCGTCCTATATAACAAACCCGTTAAGCCGTGAGCGACTTAAATTACTTGGAGGTTTATGTTCTTGATCTGTAAAAGAAACTTACACCCTATATGCTAGCATAAACTGCTAAATATGTCAAGTACCCCCCATCTTTCATCATCCTCTGGCGACCCCATTTTAAAGGTGGATACTTTTTTAGATAAATCACTCCGACCAGCGGTTTGGGACGAATATATTGGTCAAAAAAACATCAAAGATAACCTTCAAATACTTTTGGGGGCAGCTCGTGGGCGCAACCACCCCCCAGAACACCTTCTTTTCTATGGCCCTCCCGGCCTAGGCAAGACAACGTTGGCTTATCTTATCGCAAAGGAATTGGGAGTGCAAATAAAAGCCACCTCTGGTCCCGCCATTGAGAAAGTCGGCGATCTGGCCTCTATCCTAACCAATTTAGAAGCTGGGGATATTTTATTTATAGACGAGATCCATCGTCTCAACAAAATGATTGAGGAAGTATTATACCCCGCCATGGAGTCTGGTAGCCTTAATATTATTATTGGCAAGGGCCCGGGGGCACGAGTAATTCAACTAGAACTTCCACCCTTTACTCTAGTTGCCGCGACGACACGTATTGCCCTCTTGTCTTCACCCCTGCGGTCTCGTTTTTCTGGCGGCACCCATCGTCTAGAGTTTTATACTGAAAATGAGATTGGTGAAATAATTAAACGGTCAGCCGGTATTTTAGGAATAGATATTGATAAAGAAGCGATTATTGAAATTGCTCATCGTAGTCGATTTACTCCCCGCACCGCCAACCAACTTCTAAAACGCGTACGCGACTATGCAGAAGTACATCATTTACCTCTATCTAAAGACACCGCCGAAAAAGCCTTGGCGCTTTTAGGAATTGATTCTTTGGGTCTATCCGCTGCCGACCGTTCAGTTTTGGAAGTTATGGCCAACAAATTTGGCGGAGGCCCCGTTGGTTTATCTACCATTGCCACCGCCTTATCAGAGGAAGAAGCCACAGTGGAAGAGGTTTATGAGCCCTACCTAATTCAATGTGGATTTCTTGAGCGCACTCCACGGGGACGCTCACTAACAGACAAAGCCTATTCCCACCTAGAATTACCCTTGCCTCCCTCTCGCCAAAACACATTGCTCTAATTTTTTTTCTGGTTTAAGCTTTGACCATATGTCTGGACACAATAAATGGTCAAAAATAAAAAATAAAAAAGCGGTTGAAGATGCTAGAAAAAGCAAGATTTTTTCTATACACGTCAAAACTATCACCATGGAATCAAAGCGGGCCGCTGGTGATATTAACCACCCCAGTCTTCGGGCGGCTATTGACCGCGCCAAAGCTGTAAATATGCCTTCGGACAACATTAATCGAGCCATAGAAAAGGGTCAGTCGGGAGGAGGAACCGATTTAGAAGAAGTGTTATACGAAGCCTATGCCCCCGGCGGGATTGCTCTTATGATTGAAGGTATTACCGACAACAAAAATCGTACCACCCCCCTTATTAAACACCTGTTATTAGAGCATGGAGGCTCTCTAGGGTCTACTGGATCAGCTCAGTGGGCATTTACTAAATCAGATGACAGTTGGACCCCTAATATCACTATTGCCCTATCTGATAATGACAAAGAAAAAGTGGCCACCCTAATTGATGCCATATTAGATCAAGAAGATATAAAAAATGTATCTTCTAATGCTGAATTTAACTAAATAATCTTATGATAATTCTTGGTATTGACCCCGGCTACGATCGCCTTGGCTTTGCGGTTATAGAAAAAAAACCCAACACCAAAGAACTTTTATTAGAAAGTGGCTGTTTGACTAGCGACAAAAAGGAGGTATTTTCCACTCGACTGGCTAAAATTGGTCTTGATCTAGAAAAAATTTTCAAAAAATATAAAATTGACCGCTTGGTAATAGAAAATCTTTTTATTACCAAAAACCAAAAAACTGCTATGCGGGTCGCCGAAACCCGTGGAATGATATTATATTTAGCGGGAAAAGTTGGGTCGGAGGTGGTAGAACTTACACCACCCCAGATAAAATTGGCCATTACGGGCTATGGAGCGGCAGACAAAAATCAGGTGACAAAAATGGCTAAACTATTGATTTCCATTCCCCCCACAGTTAAATTGGACGATGAATTTGATGCAATTGTTATCGCCCTAGCGGGACTAATTAAGATCTAACAAACTTCTTTTATCCACACCCGAAGCCGGTCTTCATTTGCAGAGTTACCAGACATTTGTTACAACAATAAAAATTCCAGCCATTGCTGGAGAACAAAAATTAAAAATTTTAGAATTAGAAAAAAGTTATGGATGATGACGCGATTCTTGGACAAAACGACGTAGATGCTCTTTTAGAAGATATTGAGGTGGAAGATCCGGTTGTTGCAGTTGAGGATGTAGAAGAAGACACGGTGAAAGATTTGTCCGACGAAGATGAATACGAGCCAGACTTTGACCCGATCGATGAATACGAAGTTTAATTTTAGATAAACAAATATACCCCCAGCTGGGGGTATATTTGTTTAAATACTAATTTTAGATAACAATTTTATAAAACTTTTTCTTACCAACTTTAACCGACACTGATTCTTTTAATTTAAAATCAATATTGGTAATTTTTTCATTGGGTAAGATACTCAATCCTCCCCCCTCAACCAGTCGGCGAAAATCTGAATTGGAAGAGACGGCACCGGCGGTTAATAAAATATCCCGCAGTAAATCTCCCTCTCTAGCCGAGAGTTCTAAAATATCATCCGGCACTTCTTTATCTTGAAATTTAGATTTAAAATCGGCTTCGGCCACAAGGGCCGCTTCAGGCGAGGCAAAAATAGAAACAATCTCTTTCGCTAGGTGCATCTTGGCATCACGCGGGTTACCAGCAAGAACTTCAGCAACTTCTGCCGCCGGCGCCTCGGTACATATTTCAAAACCAAGCGGCATTAAAGAATCCGGCCAACTCATCACTTTGCCATACATATCAGCTGGCTCATCTACTAAAGACACCATATTACCTTCAGACTTGCCCATTTTTTTACCAGTTGGATCAACCAAAAGCTTGTTGGCAATCACAAATTTTTCCTTGCCGCGACGCTTCATCATTGTCCGACCAGCTAGCATATTAAAAATTTGATCACTCGCCCCCATCTCGGTATTTATATCCATAACCACCGAGTCGTAGCCCTGCATAAGTGGATATAGAAACTCATGAATATAAATGGGTTCACTATTCTTAATACGCTCCTGAAACATATCGCGCTCAATCATTTGACCAACCGTAAATTCAGAGGCCAGCTCTACCACATCAGCAAAAGACATTTTACCAAGCCAGTCACTATTGAAAGTAAATTTAGTTTTTTCTAAATCCAAAATTCGCCCAATTTGTTCTTTATATAATTTATAATTTTCTTTGATTTGTTCTAGTGACAACTTTTTACGAGCAGCCAGTTTGTCGGTCGGGTCGCCAATCATCGCAGTAAAATCACCATATAAAATAGTTATCTCGTGGCCCGCTTGTTGTAACCCTCTTAGTCGAAGAAGATTTGAACCATGTCCAATATGGAGGGTGGGACCAGTTGGATCAATGCCATAGAAAATTTTTAGCTTCTTTCCATCCAGCAAAAACTTATCCAACTCATCGCGCGATGGATAAATATGTTCAACCCCGCGCTCAAACAACTTATCGGAAAAGAGATTTTGATCTGCCATATAACTTGAAATCTAACACATTTAGGGCTTTTTTTCCACGATTGGCTATGTTAGTATAGACATATGAAGAAAATAATGGCGCGCTTAGGAAAGATTTCCAAGCCAACCCTACAACTCATTTTGGCCGCCGGCCTAATTTTTGGAGGCGGTATTATTTTGTGGCTCTTAACATTACAAATTCCCGATTTTGACTCCTACGAGAACCGGCTCATTGCCGAATCAACCAAACTATATGACCGAACCGGCAAAGTGTTGCTATACAACGCTCATGACCAAATCCGTCGCACGGTAATTCCTTTATCTCAAATTTCCGATTATGCAGAAAAGGCTTCAATTGCTATTGAAGACGAGAACTTTTACCGCCACTATGGAATTCAACCCCTATCTATCCTCAGAGCTGTCATTGTAAACATAAACACCGGACGCCTAGAGCAAGGTGGTTCAACTATTACCCAACAGGTAATAAAAAATACCCTTTTAACTCAAGACAAGAAAATTACGCGCAAAATAAAAGAGTGGATTCTTGCTTTAAAACTAGAGCGCAAGCTAACCAAAGACCAAATCCTCCAACTATATCTAAACGAAATACCTTATGGTGGAAGTTTATATGGTATAGAAGAAGCTTCAAAAGCTTATTTTGGTAAATCAGCCGCTGATGTCACCCTAGCTGAAGCAGCTTATTTAGCAGCCCTACCTCAGGCTCCAAGCTACCTATCTCCCTACGGTAATCACCCAGATAAACTTGAGGAGAGAAAAAATCTAGTCTTGGCCCGCATGAAAGAGCAGGGTTTTATTTCTGACACTCAGTATGAAGAGGCTAAAAAAGAAGAGGTCTTGTTTGCCAAACCTTCCAATCGAAGCATAAAAGCTCCCCACTTTGTTTTTTATGTATTAGATCTCCTAGAAGAAAAATACGGCGCGGAAGAAGTAAAAAATGGCGGATTGAGAGTTATTACTAGTTTGGATTGGGAAATGCAACAGAAGGCTGAAGAAATAGTAAGTCGCTTTGGTCAACAAAATCGAGCCAACTACCAAGCTGGTAACGCCGGCATGGTGGTGACGGACCCTAAAACTGGGCAAATTTTAGCCATGGTTGGCTCAATTGACTACTTTGATATGGAAAATGAAGGAAACTTCAATGTCACAACCGCCAGACGTCAACCGGGGTCAGCTTTTAAACCTTTTGTGTATGCCACCGCCCTAAACGAGGGTTATACGGCCGACACAATAGTTTTTGACCTACCAACTGAATTTAATGCTAGTTGTAGCCCTTCCCATGTTCCACTAGTCCAAGGAGCGGTTTGTTATCATCCTACCAATTATGACGGTAGCACCGTTGGGCCAATCACCTTCCGCAACGCCTTGGCCCAATCGCGCAACATACCAGCGGTTCAGGTCCTATACTTAGCCGGAATTAAAGATGCTTTTGATACCGCCCGCAGTATGGGTATAAGTACTTTGGTAGATCATCGTCGCTATGGTTTAGCTTTAGTGTTGGGAGGTGGAGAAGTAACCCTTCTTGATATGACAGGCGCCTATTCAGTATTTGCTAACGATGGAGTTAAAAATCCAACCACTCCAATTGTTGAAATTCGTGATCAAGATCGAAAGTTGATTGAAAAATACGAACAAGATGGTTCCCAAGTTTTACCACCCAACACCGCAAGAACTATTTCTAGTATATTATCCGACAACGCTGCTCGCACCCCAATCTTTGGCGCTAACTCTCCTTTAAACGTTCCTGGACACCAAGTGGCTGTTAAAACCGGTACAACCAACGACTATCGTGATGGCTGGATTGTTGGTTACACCCCCTCAATTGCCGTAGGAGCTTGGGTGGGAAACAACAACAACTCACCAATGGATAAAAGAGTGGCGGGTGTGATAGTCGCTCCCCTCTGGAATGCCTTTATGAAAGAAATATTGGCTGATATGCCAAATGAAAGATTTATTGCTCCAGAACCAACACCTGATGATATAAAACCAATACTGCGTGGTGTGTGGCAAGTGGGGTCTACTTCAATTATTGATTCACTATTAGGTGAAAATAGGACCGAAGTTCACTCTATCTTACACTGGGTAGACAAAGATAATCCTCGTGGAGCAGCCCCATCTAGCCCAGCCAACGACCCACAATACAGAAACTGGGAAGCAGCGGTCCAAGCTTGGAATGGTGGCAACGCATTCAATAATCCTGAAAATGGCGGAGAAATCCCCTTTCCTGACAACGACAATGGTAGCAATACCTTTGATGTGGAAATCAGAGAATTAAGTAGAACTTACAAACCAGACGACACGGTAGTTATTAATTTAAGTCGCTCCAGCGGTGTAGTTAAGGCTGATTTTTATGTAAACAACGAATACTTGGGCAGTTTATCTAAAAAACCTTATCGTTTTTCTTTTAAACTTGAAGATATCGCAAACATCAACCCTGAAAATACAATAAGGGTAATAGCTGCCGATAAGTCTGGGAACAAAAAAGAGGTAACAACTTGGCTAGCAGTAGACTTAGACAACTAACAAACATCAACTATTGAAAGATCCTTGAGATTTAATTTTAAATCTTCAAGGATTTTTTGTTTATTAATATAAATTGTAGCCTTAATAGCTGAACTGGTGTTTATAATTAATTTATTTTTTTTTATTTCAATTTGGCTAGGTTCTAAATCTATATTTAGGGTTTTTTTTAAAGATTCAACAATGGCAACCTTAGATGATAGACCACTATCAATAATTTTTGAGTATCGATCAAAAAAATCCCTTAAACTTTTCATATTAGCGATTGACCGGCATAACAATATAAGAAAAGGTTGTATCCCCCTTACCTTTTACCAAAAGAGGGCGGTTTGGTTCGGTTGCACCAAGGGTAATTTCAGAAAAAGTAATAGACTGGAAGGCTTCTAAAATATACCTAGCATTATAATTTGCTGAAAAATCAGGCCCATCTATAGTAGCGGATACTTTGGTAGTATTTCGACCAATTTCTGCTGATTCTGAATGAATGACAACTTCTTTTTTATTTACATCAAAATCAAATTTAATCTGGTGGTATTTGCCAGAAAATATATTGGAAACTTTTAAAGCTTGGGTGAGATCATCTTTTAAGATAGCTGCAACAGTAGTACTTTCTTTAGGCATAATTTGACGATAATCTGGGTAAACACCGTCAATCAATCTAGATGTAAGATGAATTCCTGCCCCCACCACAGATAATTGATGCCCATCAGAGTGAACTTCAACATCAGTATCTTCCGATTCAAATACTCTAATAATTTCACTAGCATTTTTGAATGGCACAATTAAAGGTTGGAGATTTTCTGGTTTACGACTAGGTAAAACACTCTTCTCTGCTAAACGAAAAGAATCGGTAGCAACAAAAACTAAGCGGTCTGCTTCACTGTATATATAAACACTAGATATTTCTGGTTTAATATCTGATACCGCTGCCGCATATATAACAGATCTAATTCCACCAACCAATTCTGTATTTTTTAAAACAACTTGTTTTTCAGATTTAATTTTTGGAATTACAGGAAAATCTTCACTATCTTCACTTTTTATTAAAGTGGTATGAGATTGGGTTGTAATAGATAAATTCCCATTATCTAACTCTAGGGTTATTTTGTCCTCCTCTTTTATGTTGGCCAAAAAACTAGATAAAACCGCTGGATTACAAGCCACCATTCCCTCTTTTAAAACCTTTACTGGTAAAGTTATTTCAACACCAATCTCTAAATTTGTCGCTTTGATAATAAGATTATTACCTTCAGCTAATAAAATAATATTACGCAAAACTGGTAATGATAAGTTGTGTGAGGTCGCTCGCTCAGTTGTGCTAACGGCTTTTTGTAATTTATTTTTTAGACATTCTATTTTCATAACTTTAATCTATTAGGCTTGGGGATAAGTGGATATAGTAATTTTACGTTTATTTTAAAAGGTTTTTATTTATTTAATTTGTTGGTAGGTTGTGGATATTGATGGGGATATAACTCTAATAAGTATTTTAATATTTTTTGGTGACTATTTTTCAACATGTTATTAGTATTTTTGGGTTAGTTATCCAGATGTTAATCCCCAACTAAACATTATTGTATAATTGTGATCTAATCTGTTCCACCTCTTGTAATAAAAGAGAATCACTTTTTATATCATTCTTTATTTTTTCGTAAGCATGAATAACTGTAGTGTGATCTCTTCCCCCTAATTTTTGGCCAATAAAGGGATATGAGGTATTAAAATCTTCTCTCAAAATATACATTATTACCTGTCTTGGTTTAACCACTTCTTTTCGTCTAGTCTTTTCATAAAGGAATTTTTCTTCAATATTATAATACTCGGCAATTATTTTTATTACATCTTTAAAAGAAACCGATTTTTTAGGTTTAATATTACTTTTTAAGATGTTTTTAACCTCGTTTAAGCTTAGGTCCTTCTTTTTAGCCTGAGTTTGTACAATAACCGATTTTAAGGTGCCTTCTAATTCCCTAATACTGTCTTGAATAACTGAGGCAATATATTCTAAAACCTCAGCCGAAACAGCCTGATTTAAACTTCTAGCTTTATTTTGTAAGATGGCGAGACGCGATTCAAAATCTGGTTTAGAAATATCCACAATCATACCGCCTTCAAATCGTGAGCGGAGACGTTCTTCTAGGTGGTCAATATATTTTGGAGGCTGGTCCGATGAAAATATAATTTGTTTGTTATTTTCGTAGAAGTGGTTAAATAAATGAAACAATTCTTCTTGGGTTTTTTCTTTATTAGAAAAGAATTGGATATCGTCCATTATAATAAGGTCATATTTACGATATTTTTCTTTAAAAAAGTTGACCTTGTTGTTTAAAATGGCATTAACACAATCAACTGTAAAATTTTCTGAGGTGGTATAAAAAACTCGCTTAGAGCTGCTAAGGCGACTAATATGATTGCCTATTGCTTGTAGGAGGTGCGTTTTTCCTACGCCGGTTGGGCCATAGATATACAAGGGGTTATAATTCATCCCTGGATTTTTGATTACCGCCTGTGCCGCCGCATAAGCCACCTCATTGAATGGTCCTACGACAAAAGTCTCAAAGGTATATTTAGGGTTAAGATTGCTTTCCTTGTTGATATAGAGGTCATTTAGGCCCAAATCCGAGGCAATTGGGGCATTGGGAAGAGTAATTCCTTCTGGAGATTTGTTTTTATCATCTCTTCGTACAATTATGTACTCTAAATTTCGGACATCGGACGATATTTCCCTTAAGGCCTTAAGGATAAATTTATGATATTTGGTTTTTAGCCAGTCTTTAACGAAAGTATTGGGTGTGCTTAGGTAGACAGTACCCTCTTCTTGTTTATAAATATAGGTATTTTTAAACCATGTGCCAAAATTAGCCTTGGAAATACTCAATTCTATTTGTGCTAGCGCTGATTCCCAAAGTTGTTTATTGTCGACCATGATTGAATGTGAAAGATTTTACTAAAATAGGTTGCTTCATTATAGGGATCATATAACCTTCCGACAAACCTCTATCGTCTGTTGATAACAGGTGGATTACCTGCGGATAACCATTATCTCATATTGGGTAAAACCTTAAAGTTGCCAAGTCCAACTTTTTGATGTAGACTGTCGCCTATGTCAAAAACATATCAACCAAACAAGCGAAAAAGGGCCACTACCCATGGCTTTTTGGTCCGGAAAGCTACTCCTGGTGGCCGCAAGACTATATTGCGTCGCCGCCGTAAGGGACGAGCTCGTTTGAGTGTTTAATTTCTCCTTATATATGCTCCGACGCGGGCAACGAATTAAAAAAGAAGAAATCGCTAGGGTCATTTCTTCTGGTCGTGGTTATTACTCCCCTTTAGCTAATTTAAAGGTTCAAAAAACAGACAAGTTGTCTGCTTTTTCGGTTGTTGTTGGGGCTAAAATAGCCAAAAGTGCCGTTTTAAGAAATAAGCTAAAGCGCCGAGTCTATCATATTATTAGAAAACATTTTAAAACTATTGACTCGGGCTATTTGGGGGTTGTTTTTATTCAAAAAAAAGCGTCCAATGCCTTGTTTGCTGAGCTAGAAAAAGATATTCTGTATCTATTGAAATCTGGCGGACTTATTAAATAATTTCTAAAAATGATATCCTCTCTTTTTAATTTATTTCTTTTTCAACCCTTATACAATGCCTTAGTTTTTTTAAGTAATATTATTCCAGGGCACAGTGTGGCAGCATCTATTATTGTTTTAACTGTCATTATTCGTTTTATCTTGTTGCCGCTGTATCACAAGTCGATGAAGACTCAGCGTAAACTTAAGGAAATAGAACCACACCTAAAAGAAGTAAAAGAAAAACACAAAGACGACAAACAGGAACAGGCTCGTAAAATAATGGAGCTTTATAAAATTCACGGCATAAACCCCCTGACTGGCTTTATGTTGTTGTTTATTCAACTACCGGTGATTTTAGCTTTATTTTATGTGTTTTCACGAGGTTTTGAATTAAATTTAGATATCCTCTACCCTTTTGTTTCTAGTCCGGAAGTGGTAGATCATACCCTTTTTGGTTTGTTTGCTCTCACTGACAAAAGCTATATTTTAGCTCTTTTGGTTGGATTGTCTCAGTATTTCCAGATAAAACTTACTTTACCTCCACTACCGGCTCAGACTGACAATAGTCTACAGTCTGACTTTGCTCGGAGTATGAATATGCAGATGCGCTATGTTATGCCGGTAATAATTACCGTTGTGGCGTCACAGTTCCCCGCTGCCGTCGCTCTCTATTGGCTCACTGGAAACTTATTTGGTATTGCTCACGAGCTGTTTGTTAGACAAAAATCAAAAAACTTTTTGAAAAAGGCTTAATCATTGAATTCGTTAACCCAAAGACTGTTATCATTTTTGTTTTGAAATATAATAAGTCTTCCCTCATCTTCTTCTTTAATTAGGCCCACATCCATACCGCCGGTTTTTAAAGATAGATCCACATTAAGTGTGTTATTAATATCAATAGCCATAATGTCGTCATTAAAAGAAACAATACCTTTATACCAATCATCAGGATAGGACGCTACTGGAACTTTCTTTGGTATGGCACAAATTATATATTGAGAATCGTCCATCCAATCACATTTATCTACTAAGGTCGGTTTGAGTATTTTTACTGTGTTTTTTGTGATTAAATCATAAACTCTTGTTTCTATACCTTGCCCTACGGCGAAGGAATAGAGTATTTTTTTACCATCTGGACTAGGTAAAATAATTAAACCCGGCAAGTTTTTTAAAATTGATACTAATTTATTGTTGGGTTCAATCTTATAGCTAAAACCAGAAACTTGTTTAGATGGTTTATTAGTTAAAAATAATGTATTTTCGGATGTAGGACTAATAACCCAGTCGGTAAAAGGTGACGTAAATATTTGTTCTTTTTGAGTAAACCCAGGTTTTGTTGAAAATATTCCAACCCCATCATTAAATATTTCCAGAGAAAAAGCGGTACTTGATGATGTTTTTACTAATTTGTAGGAAGGGGGTAGGGTTATTGGCCTTATGTTTTCTGTGTTTTTATTTTTGAGTTCAATAGTTTCTATTGGCATTTTAATATAACTATATAGAGGATTTTTGGCTAAAACTGATTTTATAATAACCACCATTTGGTCTTTATCCGTTACCACTTGGGTATTAATTGGGGTTAATATTGTAGAATTGCTTAATCTTGATAATTCTCTATTTTCTAGCGACCAAGAGTATATATTCCCATTTTTTTTATCAGAAAATATAACACTATATTTATTATTTATGTTTATTACGTCAAATCCGGCAATTTCAAAATCACCCACTCGATATAATTCTTCTCTTGGGTTATTTAAGTCGTCCGTAATATTTTTTACTAGATTATTAGGTTTATTATTATCTTGGTTGTTTTCACCAAAAGGAAAAAAGTTAAGCCTTAATATTGAATCGCTATCTGTTTTTTGATTTTTGTATTTAAAATAGATAAAAAAACTAGCGATAATTATTACTACAATGATGATTATAAATAATAATTTCTTTTTCATATTTTAAAATTAATAAAATAGTATATCATAATGATCCCCCTCTGGCCTCACTCGTACCTGCTGACCATTAGACAGTGTGCCGTTATAATTATTATTAGTAGTAAAACTTGTTTGACCTGTTGCGGTGTATAAAATATTTGTTATTTTATCCCACTGACCGGAATTACTACCTCTGCCCACGTCTACTTTGTAGCCATTGGCGTGACTATATTGTCCAGACGAATGACCCAGTTCTGAACCACCAGTTATAACAATTTGGGTACCCACTTCGCTTTGGATATGTTTTATTCCGGCTATAGAGTTTGGGCGAAGACCGCCGACGGAAGTACAACCACCGGAGACGTCTTGATAGCGGACCCCTTCTGGGCAGGGATTTTTTCCTACAGTCACAGTTGGAGCAAGCTGGTTTCTTACTGTAGCCTCATTTCCAGACGGCTCTCCACCACCGTCGCCGCCCGGACCGCCAGTATCCTCGCCATCATCTTGTTCTTCTGCCCCACCGTCTACTGGCCCCACAGTGCTGTCTTGACCCACCCTGGCTATATCTAATTTAAATTTGACCAAGTCGGGGTTTATAACATATAGAATTAAATATGATGCTAAGGCTAAAATAAGCCCACCAATGGCAGAATACACCCGAGACAAACCCTTCGTTTTTACTGCTGGTATAGTGCTTGCCATATATTCAACTCCTCCAATTACTATCATCATGACCGATAGTAAAACTATCAAACCCATAAAGGTTTTTACAGCAAAAGATGCATAGTTTAGAGATTCTTGGGTGGTAGAGATAACATCAGGTCCTTCTATAGCCGACGGTTCAAGAAGTTGATAACCAACAGCTAGTGTTTGTTGGGGTAATATTGTAACTACTAATATAGATATAATTGCAATAATTTTTAATATTTTTATCATATATCAAAGAGTGATTTTTCTAGAATAGCTTTAAAATTTTTATATATCTGGGTTGATTGATTAACATAACTACCAGAACGAACGGATATTTCTACTTCACCGGAAAGATCTATTTCTCCGGTGTTGTTCAATATACTTCCATCGTCAGCTGATGGAGGGATTTTTTTGTTGTTGGCTTGCCAAAAATAATAGATACTATTTCTTTTAACTTCACTATTGTTAAAGAAAAATGGCTCAGCTTTAAAAGACTCATCTTTTTTTGAAGATTGGTAAAGGGTTTTAATAGCTTTACTGTAGTTTGCTCCCGTGAGTGGTAAATAAGGATAAACTAATATTTCAGGATTATTTACCACAATCTGTATTTTTTTATAGGCTCGGCTTGAGTCAGATGGTGAGCTGACTGTAACCTCAATATTATGAGAGGTGGAAGTTAACCCTGCGTTGAAATAAATACTTTCTTTTCCTAATCCTGAATCTTTGACTAAATTTCTGTAGTCTTTTTTCCAAGTAAATACTAAGTCTTTAGATGACATTGGTTGACCACTTTTATCTATAATTTGAGGTATGGCTGTTACTTTAATTAAGCTATTTACTGTGGCCAGTCTGGCCCCATTAAAAAAAGCTGGGGTATAGGTGTCTGCCTCCCATACTAAATCTACTTCCGCTGGACTAAAAACAATCTTTTTGGCAATGGTTCGTCCACTGCTAGTTATAACTAATATGTTTAACGTCATTACTTCGCCTATATTTGGCGTTTTTATAAACATACTTTTTTTACCCGTAGCGTCCTGAATTGGTGATCCATTTATATACCACAGTATTTTGCTTTCATCTAAATTATAACCATAGCCAGCTAGGTTTACCTTTACTTCTTGGTTGGCGCCTGGTTCTTTAGGAATTAGAGTGGCCACCAGACTACCCCCTATTGTTTTTTCAGATACCGCTCCCGCCTTTAATGGTGTGCTTGTTATAAAAACAAATACAAATAAAACAAACACTAAACTATATTTAGTAATTTTCTCTCTTGAAAAAATAAATCTATTATTTTTCATCGTTTGAAGCGTTTTAAGGCCCGACTTGTTCCACTCTGAATTTTAGAAGAATCAGCGCTGTTATTTAAGGGTTGTAGTAACTTAGTTTTTTCTAGTCTGTCTAATATAAGAGTGGCAACAACTGAAGCTGTCCATCCGGGAAGAAAATTTAGGGGTGACAGCTCTATTATTGTACCAGAACCAAATGATGCAACTTTTGACCAGCGGGTGAATCTCATACCTTTCATTTTAAACCATATCCCGAAAGTTAGTAAGGCAAATGGGGTTATAATTATTGAGCTTATTAATGGTCCAATGGCTAGAGTTATTACAAATACAGAAAAAAATAAAGTTATTCCAGCTTGAATCAGGTCATATATAACCGCCACCGTAATCATAAAAAACCAATCCATACCTTTTATATTTGAAGTTTTATCGGCAGCCATAGTTTTTTAAACGCCGCTATTGTTTAGTTCCTCCTTAGCTTTTTTGATGGCCAATAGTTGTGAAGGGTCAGAAGTGATAATTTGGTCTTCGGTGTAAGAAGAAATAATTTTTATGGCCACTCGCTTTAGACCAGCAAAGAATATACCTTCACCAACATTAGACTCAAGTAGAAGATATTTCTCCTCGTCAGTTAAATTGAAAGTAGTTTGAACTAGATCAATAGAAGCGGGCGATTGTTTTAGTAAAAGTTGAATAGATGAGTTGGTGATAATCGGGGTGCCATAGGGTGATCGTAAAAAGTCCCCCACGTCTTGGGTGATAGTGGCCACTCCTAGATAGTATTTACGACCACGTTTTACTAAAGAGAAAAGAAATGAAGCGGTGTCTTCGGCTTTCATCATCCACCACGCCTCGTCTACTACCAACAGGCGCTTTTTTAAGTTGCGGCGGACAGTATTCCAAATATGATGCATTACAATATACATCGCCACTGGTTTAAGCTCGTCTTCCATATCGCGGACCGAAAACACAACAAATTGCTTATTTATATCCACATTGGTTGGTTTGTTGAGAAATCCTGCCCATGTGCCTTGGGTGTATTTAGCTAGCCTCTGGGCCAAAGATTCTCCCCCATCCATTCCCGCTAAAACCAGTTCTAAGTCGGACAGTAGAGGGGCTGGTTTATTGGTAAAGTCCGTACCGGGGGTAATATCTTTTAGGGCGTAAGTTTCGGTGATGGCAGCGTCCATAATTGAGTCTTCCTCTGGTGATAGCCCCCCTAGCATTATGCGCATTAGACCAACAATATTAATAATGTTGGAACGCAGGACATCCGCCGGAGACTCATCTTCTCTGGGGAAAGGTAGATCAAAAGGATTAATATGGTGTTCGGAAGTTAGGGAAATATTAAAATACCGTCCCCCCACCGCTTCAGCCAAAAATTCATACTCACGCTCAGGGTCGATCACAATAACGTCGGTGCCAAACATTAGACTACGGAGAATTTCTAGTTTGGTAGCATAAGATTTTCCAGAACCAGATTTGGCAAAAACGACGGAGTTGTAGTTTTCTAACGAAAAGCGGTCAAACAAGATTAATGACGAGTTGTGGCGGTTGATGCCATACAGTATTCCTTTGTTGGAGGTGAGGTCAAAAGAAACAAAAGGAAAAAGTGACGATAGTGGCGCAGAATTTAATTTGGTGTGTATGCCGAGGGCATCCTCACCTATGGGTACAATACTTTTAAAACCCTCCTCTTGTTGAAATAAGGCTGGTTTAATATATACCAGCTTGGCATCTAAAATAGATTTAATTTCTGATTCGGTGTTTTCTAGTTCTTCTATCGTGTCACCATAAATAGTAATATAAAGGCCTAGATCAAAAATTCTCTCTCTGGCTTGTTGAAGTTGGTCACGGAGGGTTTCAATATCGGTATAGGCGGTGTCTAGTATAGGATCACGGACAAACCCCTTGTCTTCTTTAATACTAATTTGGCTTTGAACTTCAGCTAATTTTTTTTGGAGATCACGCAAAGCTTCGGCGGTATCAACCGGGTGAACAAAAATAGACACATCAAAAACTTTATCTAGGTTTATGATAGGTGAAAACCAGTCTTCCGTCAGATAACGAGGGTAAGATATAACAAAAAAGGTTCGGGCGACCTTTGAACCCAAATTGACCTGATTAGGGGTTACCCTTAGGGCTGAAGGGGCAATAATATCCCTTAGCTCTAAAGAACCCATTTGATATATATCCTGTGGCAAAACAGGAGAAATAGGGTCTTGTTTACTGTCTTTTTTGTTAAATGGCCACATTTTATTTGATTGACGGAGCTCTGTGTTCTCCGGGATTAAATATTTTAAAATAAAGCTCAATTAGCTCTTCGGTGCCTAAAGGGGCAGTCTTTATACCCACTCGCCCTAGACCAGAAGCTACCACGTCCATTCTTTGCTCTAGTTGAATTTTGGTTTCTTCAAAATTGTCAGCAATTTCAGTGGGGGTTTGAACCGATTTTCGCCCCGGTAGAGGTATTTTAGCCAAGATTGATTCTTTGTTATTAATAACTGCTGGTTCATAGGGTACAATCACAAAGAAAGACTTGGTCATTACATTGGTGGCTTCGGTAAAAGTTTTAATAAATTCAATATATTCTCTCGCTTGAATTTTTATGAGTTCATTTGTCTGCTCTTTAGTTATGGTCTCTAGAGTACTAACGTATGGCTGAATATCCAGACGTCTTGATTCAAGGTGAATTTGGATAGAAAAGTCCAATGAGTTGAGAAAGTTTTGATACTGCATAATGAGTCCGGTTTTTTCATCTTCTGATTTCAGAGAAAAATTTACCGACGAGGCAATTAGGACTCCTCGGTAGGTACCATCTTTTAAAATAACCACGTTATTACGTATCTCTTTGATGGCAACAAAGTCTTGGGTTGATTTGGAGGCGGGCATGTTTATTGAATTTTATCTTTTACATCTAATTTCCAACTAAGCTCTTCTAGGCGGTTTGAACTTTTGGCTAATATTTCTATATTATTAGTTTCGGTTGTTAGAGTCCTTTTGGGGGCAGTTTTATAATCTTTTTGCCACAAATAGAGTTTGTTACTCAGGTAGTATTTAATTACTGACTGTAAAACATAAATAAGAGAGCGATTATTTATTTTATAAAAAGCTAGGCCTAGACCGGCGCCAACCGATAAGAGGATAGGTATGAGGGAAAAATATAGGTTTGGCAATATAACATACCAAAGAAAAGCTAAGGCGGTCCCGCCGGCCACAAAAATAAACTGGGAAAAAGACAGTGGACCGAAAATTTTGTTTTCAATTTCAATAAATTGTGGAACCTGAAAATTCATTATCTTAAGTATACTATATAATTTTATTGATAAATATTAGATTATTCAGACTTTTGTTTTTTAAACCCCCTCGCCTTTTAAGTGAGGGGGTTTAAGTGGTTTAAATATTATTCAGCTGGCTCACGGTAGGGGTCGTCGTGACTTGGTCGCTGATAGGGGTTCGGGGTGGTTGGACCAGAGGTGGTAAATAGATTTTTCATTTTTTGGTCAAAGATTGATTGAGGAGCTGGGGTTTGCTTTTCTTCGGTTTGAGGTGGATTCTTTAAGTAGTCTTGAATGGGAGAAAAAATTTGAGCATTTACGGCTTGGGCAATTTTTTCCGCCTTGTCTTTATCAATATTTAGGGCTCGACTTAGTCTGGTTGTAAACATATAAGGCCTAGTTAGGCCAAACATTACTAGACCTGTTTCGTTGGCCAGCTTACCAGCTTCGTCTATGTGAAGTTTGTGTTGTTCGCTTATTTTTTTTATAGCTTGAGCTGTTTCGGTAGAAGTGATGGCTTCTTTTAACATTTCTGGTAAGTTCTCAAACTGAGTATTTAATTGGGATATGGTGTATTCAGACATAATTTTGGGTTAGTTGCTATCTGGTCGGCCAGTATCATTGTTTGGATTGGCGGCCGGTCGGCTATTTTGGGCTCTCTCCCTAGACTCTCTCTGGGCCCTCTCTAGAGATGTTTCTGAACCCCTTCTTCTTGCTTGGTTGCCGCGAGTGTTAGTATCAACACCATAGTTGATATAATCCTGTACTTCTTGAGTACCATTTTGTCCTAGATTTTTGATAATAGCCTCGTATTCCTCAACGGACATATTGGACGAATTTTTTTGGATTTGTTTTACCACTTGAACATTTATATGTGGAGCTGTGCTCCTATGGGCCAGAAGCTCGGTTGGCAAGGCGGCCACTTCACCACCACTAATTTTTTTGATTTTCTCGGCAATATAGGTACGGTCTTCGTCACTCTCTCTACCACCTTTAATGTTTTTGGCGATTTCTGTAAGTTTGGCAACGATTTCTCTAGATTCTTTATTGCGCAAGCGCTTATCCATTTCACTTTCAGCTTTATCAATCTTTTGGCCTTTTTCACCAATGCTTCGGTATTCTTCACGTAGCGCTTTTATTTCGTCACTTATGAGAATTTGAGCTTTTTCTTCTTTGTTTGGTGCTTCTCCCCGCTCCTCTTTTTCTCTGGCCGGTCTGGCTTGTTCCTCGGCTTCTCGTTCAAGATTGACCTTGTCTATATCAGACAGGTTGCCATAAACAGTTTTGCGATCTTCCTCGTCTGCAAGTTTTTGGAATTTATTGTACTGCTCTTTAATAGAAAGCTCTTCTCCTCCTTCATATTGGACGAAGCGGCGAAGTTGTTCACCAAATACTTTATTGGCCGATTCTTTCTTTTCTTCTGGTAAACCATTTCTTAATTCGCGGATCATCTCGCGATTTGGGGCGTTGTTTAAGTTTTT
>CAYSSL010000005.1:26019-27566 GCA_964433715.1 uncultured Candidatus Saccharibacteria bacterium
TTTATACATATCACCAGCCATTTGACAGCCAACTTTTTGGGCAACCATCAATCCACCAAGCATGAGGCCGTTCAAAATCATAAATATAAAGACTTGTGACATAACATTTGATTTCATGGCCGCTTGTTGCATTAGGCCACCCGCACTATACATTTCATTGTATATAGCAAAAATGATGTACAAGAAAAACATAAAGATTGGTGCAAACAAAAGATCACACCTTAGGCGGTCGGACCAAGCTTTATAAACTTCTTTTAATGGCTCAAAGCCATACCCTAGAAAGGCTAAGGGTGCGGTCATTAATAAAATAATCAGAGATACCCCTCTTACTAAAAAGAGGATACAGGCCGACCCAAGGGTAAAGATGGTAATAGTTATAAGTATGACAAGGCCAGCATTTTTGGCGAGAATTCCTAGGGTGTGGCTATCAACCCCTGCGTTAGGGTTGTTGGAAGAATTCATAGCGGTCGGGGCTGGTTTGGTTGAAAATTGTTGAAGGCTATTTCTGAAAGGGGCAGATAAGTCTGGATTGGTTGAATCGGTACCAATCATTCGGTAAAAAGTAATGGCGCCGACATTGGACGCGTCAATGGCTATTTTGGTAAAAGTGGCACTAAAGTTTACAAACAGGGCCATCATTATTACACTGGTGACCATTTTTTTGGCGTCAACTTTGGTTATTTGTAAAACAGTACCAAAGGCAGTGTAAAGAAGAATAAAAATAAAAAAAATATTAGCGACATCTCGTGCCATTGTCCAGCCATATTTTACAATTTTCATATCAGTCAGAAGTTGGCTGAATTTAATAATTGTAAAATCAATAGTAAGACTAAATAGAGCGCTAACTACCCATAAGACCCAAGTATATAGCCAGATAAGCAGACCAAAAGCTGCATCAACAATATTGGCAACACAAATATCTAAATCAAAATGCACAAACGACATGCATCTTCTTGCTGATAGCTCAGCTTTTACTTGGGTTAGATAGTTTGAATTTACTCGGTCTACGGTGTGAATATTTTGTTCTTGGTTGTCTGCTGATACTTGAAGTTCAGCTGCTTCTTGTCTGAGTTCATTTGCTCTTGTTGTATCCCCCGCCGCTTCAGCTTCAGCTGCTTGAGCTCTTAGTAACTCTATTCTAGCCATGGTTTGTCCCCTAAGAAGCTCAGCTTGCCTTTCCTGTATTTCATTTACCGCTTCTTGGGTGGCCAAAATCTCATCGTCATACCACCCAAAACCACTCAGAACAGTATTAACAGCATTATTGTCAAACCAGTTTAAGGGGTTGAAGACACTGGTCGGGTTGGTTATTAAAGTTTCCTGTAGATCTTGTAGCTGTTCTTCTAGTCTTTGCATCTCCCGTCTCATGTTGGCGATTGGTTCTCGGTAAGAATCAACTATGGCTTGTAGTTCGGCGATTGAGGGGGCTTGACCGTTAACAGTATTTTGAGGCAACAAAATTAACAAGGAAGATATTATTACCAGAGAGCCACCAAATATATATTTTCTAAATTTTAACGAAGTAAAAATCATGGTAGAACAATATT
>CAYSSL010000006.1:0-22711 GCA_964433715.1 uncultured Candidatus Saccharibacteria bacterium
GTGAGGCCGGTACCACCATACGCAACGCCAATAGCGGTCCCATTCCAAATACCTTCTTTCACCGCACCGGTCGTGTCTACACGGAAAGCATTGCCGGCGGTGCCGACCGACAATAAAGAAAGTGGACTTGTTGTACCGACACCAAAATTATTGCCAGTATTAATCCATGAATCACCCGTAGCACTTAGCCTAATTGCTTCTGCGTCAGCAGCACTGTAAAGAGAGGCTAGCCCACCTCCACCAGATACTTCAAAGATACGGAAAATGCTGGTATCAGTACCAGCTGAATCAGAAACTACAAAAACATTACCATTACTTGCTGAAGAGATGACTTCTAATTCTTGAGATGGCGAAGCTGTTCCAATACCAACTCTATTCGTCGAATAGTCATAGACCAACCCACTTGTCTCCACCGCAAAGCCACCAGCAAAAGTAGAGGTGGCGGTGGTGGAGGTGGCAACAAAATGGGCGGCATCAACGAGTGAAGTGAAGCGGGCATTGCCGGTGACATCGAGAGTATAGTCGGGAGTGGAGTCGCCGATGCCGACATTTCCACCCGACGTTATAGTAAATTTTGTAGCTGTCCCAATGTCCGATATACCCGTGCCAATTTTGAAACTGCGGTTATCACTCCGATCTGGTCCCATAATCCAATTTTCAGCAATCTGGGAAATAAACCCTATCGAAGCATCATTACCATTTGTTTCTTCTACTACAAACATTGGAGCATTACTTGGTCGGTCCATTTTTATGTGAAGAGGATATAGTGGTGCTTCTGTTCCAATCCCCACATTGTTGGTCGAATAGTCATACACCAACCCACTTGTCTCCACCGCAAAGCCACCAGCAAAGGTTGAGGTGGCGGTAGTGGAAGTGGCGGTAAGATAATTAACCGTCGGCGAAGTGGAAGCGGAGAGCGCGCCGGTACCGCCGTCGGAGTAGAGCCAACCTTGGCCAAATGTGGTAGCCCCTGTTCCTCCTTTCGCCACACTCAAAGTGCCAACGGTATCTGACAAAGCAATACCTAAAGTAGAAGTCGCCGATAAAGTATAACCAGTACCATTGCCAACTAACATTTGGCCATAAGAAGGGGTGGCGGTAAGACCGGTGCCACCTTTGGCTACGCCGATTTCGGTACCACTCCAAGTACCACTAGTGATTGTTCCCAAAGTTGTGATATTGGTTGTCCCCGCCCAAGTAGACAGGGCGGTGTTTTCCACATTGTTTAGAGCAAGTGATGTTTTTAGATTAGCAGTTGAAGTACCAGCGAGCGTGCCAGTGCCAGAGGCGTAGAGAACATCACCCAGAGTGTAGGAAGTGAGGCCGGTGCCACCACGAGCCACGGCCAGTGTGCCAGTCGTATCCGAGATGGCCACACCTAAAGATGAAGTAGCTACTTGGGTCCAGCCGGTGCCGCCAGCGTTACCAATCAAAATCTGATTAGCCGTCACCGACGACAAGCCGGTACCACCATTGCCTGCCACTAAAGTGCCGGACAAAGTCAGAGTACCAGAGGTGGTGATGGGACCCCCACCAAAACTGAAGCCAGTGGTACCACCAGAAGCATCGACAGAGGAAACTGTTCCACCACTACCACCCAAACCAAGAGTAGAGGTCGCCACCAAACTATAACCACCAGATCCGTTACCCAAAAGCACTTGGCCATAGGTCGGCGTAGAAGTGAGACCGGTACCACCACTTGCAACACCTAGGGCTGTACCCAAAGTCAAACTTCCGGTAATTGTTCCATTGCCATTTATCTGTAAACCGGTAGACGATGCGGTACCAACAATATCCAATTCGGTAGAAGGGTTGGCCTTGCCAATACCCACCCGACCAGTCCGCTCAACAGTGAAGATTGGTGTCTTCTCAGTAATACCCTGAATGGTTAAATCATTACCATTGGCATCGTACAAAAGTTCCATTCCTTGCCCCACCGTATCTTCCATAAATTGCAAAACAGCGTTTAAATCTGTTCCGGAATTGTGAATCTTTAAGGTAGTGGTACCGGTACTGGCAAAAATTGATAAATCTGTATCTGGAGTACTAGTGCCAATACCGACATAGCCATTAGATAAAACTGTCAGGCCTGTCACTCCAGTATTGGGAGCTTTTACACTAAGCCCATAATTGGTATTGGAAGGCCCAACGTAAAAATCACCAGAAGCATTGAAACCCGCACGGTTGAGACCAGTCACCCGATCTAAAACATACAAAGTCCGACCACTGGCTACGCCCGAGGTTCCGCCATAATAGCCACGATTGTTGAACCCATATGACATTTGGTCCACCCCTTCAAGTTGACCTGTCACGTCGCCACCACCAGTCGGCGAATAATTAAATTTAAGATAATTATTTTCAGCTGTATTACTACCAATAGTTAAAGTGGCACTTGTTCCGGCTAAACTTATATTGCCATTGAAAGTACTAGTAGCGGTGCCTGAAACTATCAAAGCACCAGCAACAGTAGCATTGCTTCCAACATACAAACTGGTAGTTGTCGCATTGGTGGTTGTGGAATTAGTAACAGTTAAAGCGGTAATGGTAGCCGTTGCATTGGTAGTGGTAGCGGACAAGAAATCAGACACTACCGCACCAGAAAGTTGGGAGGCTTCAAAAGCCGCCGGCACCGCGCCTAATTTTTTGCGCGGAGTCATTTCGCTATCACCACCTACTTTTACTCCCAAATATAAAGTTTGGTTAAAATCAACAGCGGCCAGTGACGAAACATTACCCAGCATCACACTAAACAACCCATCGGTCGTAGATACCGAACGAGTTTCGGTCCAGATGGCTGTACCACCAGACGAAGCAGTGTACAAAGAAAAAACAATGCTATAAGAAGCGTCGGTTACTGCATCACCAGCTGAATCTGTTAGCTTTGCTTGATAGTTTATTTCCGGATTAAAAGCCGCCAAAGACTGGAGCGGGGCACCCAGCAAAAAAGTGATAACCAAGATAGAAACTATTGATTTAGCATAAGCCAATTTCCTTTCTCCTCTAAGCTTTGCGTAGCAACAACACGACAAATAAGCAAATCTAAAAATAATTTGCCTCAAAACCAACTCACAACAACGGATCTTTTCGAGTAATTTTCCGCGACTTGTTGGCATCTATTTAGTTAGTAAAATTATAGCATTTTTCCAACGCTTTTATTTTGAAAAATAAAGGTTTTTGTGGATAAATACCCCCAAAAAATATCGACCAATTTTAAATAAATTTTATAACTCAATTTTGATAATTTTTAGTCATTATTTTTTAAGAGTTATCCACATAAAAATCGCGCCAAGCGCGATTTTTATGATATTATATATGTCTTTTTTTTATTTTTTATATCAGTTTTTCTCTATTTTATGATTTATTTTCAGTGTTCCCCTAAAAATTATGGATATACCCCAGTGGAAACTGTAATATATATAAAATTATCGGTAGAAAAAGTAAAAAGAAAAACCAAAAGTAAGACCATTTAGTCCGACCATTTTTCTGTGTTCCCAAGATCCCAATACCTAGAAAAATTAAAGAAAGGAATGCTAAAATTCCTCCCCCAACAACAATAAAGACTAAAATAAAAAAATTTCCAAGTTCATTGCCCAACAACAGAACAAGATGTTTGGCTGTTGGTACTGTTCGATAAGCAAGAAGAGACGCCCCTATGCCCCAAATATAGTTAAGGATATGAGAAATCTTAATCCAGTAGCTATCTAAATTGGAGGTGACTAAACCAAAAATCCAAAACAATAAAAACCAAATTAAAACCGCAATAAACCCCCACTGCTGACCGTCATTAAAACCTCTAGGATTATGCCAGTCTTGTGTATAAAACATTATTGCAACCGAAGCCAAAATCAACAAGGAAAATAAAGCAATATTTAACAAGAAATACACCTTGGTCCTTAACATATTTTAATTGTAGCACCAATTTACTGCCCGTGGCACTTTTTGTACTTTTTGCCACTTCCACAAGGACAAGGGTCATTGCGCCCCACTTTAGGGCCTTCGGTAGCCAAATTTGTAGCATCCCCCGCATTTAGTGGGTCGGCCCCCGATAAAGCGGTAACATCGGCGTGAACCTCTTGAATTACATTTGTATCTTCTGACTTTATCTCTGCTCCGATATTGGGAAGCATACGTAGAAGATCATTGAAAATAGAAGCTTCTAAATCCTTAAAATAGCGCAAACCTTCTTTTTTAAACTCCACCAGTGGATCGCGCTGGCCATAAGCCCGTAAACGCACCGAACCCTTTAGATAATCAACCGCCTCTAAATGTTCCATCCAATACATATCAATAATCTGAAGCACCAGCTCGCGCAAAACAGGGTAAAACTGCTCCCCCAACTGTTGTTTCTTATTATTAATCGTGTCTTCAAATTGCGTCTTGTCCTCACCGCCAAGACCAAGACTTGTAGCTGCTCTCTGTAAAAATGCCTCCAAACCAGCGGGGCCACCCAAAAGCACCTGCTGGCGACGCTCGTACATAGTGACACGCTGAAAGTTCACCACATCGTCATATTCCAACAAATGTTTACGAGTATCAAAGTTCATCCCTTCAATCCGTGATTGAGCACTTTCAATGGCGCGCGACACAATACTATTTTGAATAGGTTCGTCTTCGGGAATACCAAAACGCCCCATCATATTTTTTACTCGATCGGTTGCAAAAACCTTCATCAAAGAATCTTCAAGCGAAATATAAAATTGGGTGGCACCGGGGTCACCCTGACGACCAGACCGACCACGCAATTGGTTATCAATTCGGCGTGCCTCGTGCCGCTCGGTACCAATAACATACAAACCACCAAGAGACCGAGTCTCTTCTCTTTCAGCCTCGGTCGCGAGCGGACCACCTAGTTTAATATCCACCCCACGACCGGCCATATTGGTAGCAATAACCACACTCTTTTTCTTGCCCGCTTCGGCAATAATTTCACCTTCTCGTTCGTGATTTTTAGCATTTAAAATCTCATGAGTAATACCTTCTTGTCGTAAATAGGCCGACAAGAGTTCATTTTTTTCAATAGATACCGTCCCAATAAGAACCGGTTGGCCCTGATCGTACAACTCGCGCACTCGCCGAGCAATGGCTTTAAATTTACCAACTTCGGTTTGAAATATAAAATCACCATGATCAACTCTTTGGGGAGTATGATTGGTCGGGATTTCAAACACGCGCAAACCATAAACTTTCTCAAATTCTTCCGCACTAGTCTTCGCTGTACCAGTCATTCCAGACAACTTTTGGTAAAGTCGGAAATAGTTTTGCAAAGTCACCGAGCCGTAAGTTCTTGATTCTTCTTTAACCTGCACCCCCTCTTTGGCCTCCACTGCTTGATGGAGACCCTCTGACCAACGACGGCCCGGCTGGAGACGACCAGTAAATTCGTCAACAATGGTAACTTCTCCATCTTTGACAACATATTCTTTATCGCGTTCATATAGAGCCTTGGCCCGCACCGCCGTTTCTAAATGGTGCACATACTTAATACCTTTGTCGGTGTAAATATTATCGACACCCAAATGTCGCTCGGCTTTTTCAATACCACGTTCGGTTAGAGAGATAGATTTAAACTTGCGGTCTATAGTATAGTCTTCTTCTTCTTTATAACTACTAACTAGGGTAGCAAATGTAGCATACAAATTTTCCGCCTGAGCGGCCGGACCAGCAATAATAAGAGGGGTGCGAGATTCATCAATTAAAATGGAGTCTACTTCGTCAACAATCGCAAAATAATGGCGAGAGTTAGCTTCCAAACGTTGGCTTAATTGCTGGCTATGGTGAGCCAAGTTGTCGCGCAAATAATCAAAACCAAAAGCATTGTTGGTGCCGTAAGTTATATCAGCATAGTAGGCATCGCGTCGTGCACATGGTTTTAAAAATTCATAAACAATTTTAAACGAACCTTCATCATCGCGCTTTTCATCTTGTTCGGTATGAGCCGGATCATATAAAAAACTTTCGTGCTGATTGACAATACCAACAGACAAACCAAGGGCATTATAAATTTGACCCATCCACGCCGCATCACGACGAGCCAAATAATCGTTTACGGTAACAACGTGAACGCCCTGACCCAAAAGGGCGTTTAGATAAACCGGAGCGGTCGCCACCAAAGTTTTTCCTTCACCGGTTCTCATTTCAGCGATATTGCCATAATGAAGAACAATGCCACCTAAAAGTTGGACATCAAAATGACGCTGACCAAGTGTGCGTCTAGCCGCTTCGCGAATAGCCGCAAAAGCCTCGGGCAAAATATCGTCTAAAGTTTCCTTGGCCGATAAACGTGTTTTAAATTCCGCTGTCTTAGCCCTAAGCTCTTCATCAGATAAAGCTTGAAAGCTTGGTTCTAGGCTATTAATAGCCTCTACGAGCGGCGAAAACTTCTTTAATTCGCGCTTTTCGGCGTCGCCAAAAATTGTCTTTAAAAATGTCATAAATTAAGCCAAACTCACCTTACAAAGACCTATTCTAACATGTTTTACCGCCTTTTAACAGACAGCAAAAAACCAGTCGCCGGAGCGACTGGTTTTTTAAAAAGACTATTTGCGGCGCTTTGCAGTCTTGCGCTTTGCAGTCTTCTTTGCAGATTTCTTTACAGCGCGTTTCTTTGGAGCAGCTTTCTTAGCCTTCTTGGCTTTCTTCTTTGCCATGGTTAGAAAAAAATTATTTTTAAAATTTTTTGTAGTAGCTTTCGACCTGTCGATGAAAAAAGTTTTGCTACTACAAAAGTGTTACTTATATTATCCTGCAAAAAAAACTTAGTAACAATATTTTTTGAATAAAAAATGTGGATAACCAAAAAAAATAATTTTTAAAAAATAATTTGGTTTTTTAAAAAAATAAAATAAATTTTATTTAAATTTTTTATAATCCTCACAATTTATAAAAAATAAAAAACCAATGTCTTAACATTGGTTTTTTATTTTAGCTTTCCGGCAATTTTAGCCGGCGGGGCAAAGCTCCAAAAGCTAAATGTCTTAATGTGAGTGCAGCCGCCAGCTAGAACTACCGGCAAACCACACCCTCTCATCATAATAGAAATAAAAACAAAAGCCAACTCTCCTTAGTAGTAAAAACACAAAAGCCCCCGGAGGGGCCTCTGCGTAAGACATTTAAATACTTTGGGAGTCGCAATCTAGAATAAGATTACAACACTCACTCCCCTATACTAGCAGATTATGAGTTAAAAGTCAAGGACTAACTAATTAATCTGCAAACGTCCCGTCTGCACCCCGGTTATCAGTGGATCAATAGTTCCAGCTTGCTCAGGAAAGTTATCCTTGATTGTCTGCAGAGCCTTCAGGGCATCAGCTCGCCGACCAGCGGCATATAAAGCCATAGCGTATTTAGTATGAACATCAAAATTATTTGGATTGCTTTTTAGGCGCTTTTCCAAGATGGTCACAACCACATCATAACGATTAATACGAGCAAAATGATTTAGATAGCGATCATCATCAACCGCCACTCCTCCATAAACAGGTTTTAGTAAATCTTCAGCCAAACGAGTTTGACCACTCACTAAAGCCATTAGGCCGTAAATCTTTAACGACTCTTCGCTCTCGGGAGCTAGATCGTAGGCTTTTTTAGCATATTCAATAGCCTTACCAAAATCCTTACCGTTGGCGTAGAAATAAGCCAGCTTTTGTAATATTTGTTGTTTGCGCGGAGAAAGTTCTAAAGAGATAAGTAATTCTTTTTCCGCCTCACTACGACGACTTACCACCTCTAGGAAGTCAGCATAGAAAAGATGAGAACGAGTATCACCCGAAAACAAGACTAGAGTTTTTTGATAGTTCTCATCAACCAAACTAGCCAACTTGTCTAATTCGGCAGATGGAGTGCGTCCAGAATACAGAGCGTTTCGCAGAGAGAAAGAAGCCTGCTCCACAGCCTCACGATTAACAAAGGTGTTATAAGCAAAGACTTGCTCAAAAGAATTGACCGCTTCTACTAACTGCCCCCTACCCATATAATTTAAAGAAAATATTAGTCGACTAGAAGCAAGGGCTGGCTTAGCCACCGCTAAATAAAAGACGGTGCTAAAAACTACAACCAAAACAACGCCAACAACTGGAACCAAATAAGATTTAGTCTCGGCTGTCATTTCACCTTCTAAAACATTTCGCTGGTTAGCAGATGAACGATAATGAATATAAGCCAAAATAGACAGAAAAACTAAGTAACTGATTAGATTGTCAAAAATAACCAAGTTCTGAACTAGATAACCAGTCAAAAGTCCCAACCAAACCGACTGTTCAAGTGGAGAAAAAGTATTATTGGAGTTGCGCCACAAATAATAGATTGAAGAAAAATACAAAGAAAGGTAAGCCAAGAGGCCAAACAAGCCAGCAGCAATCGCCCAATCTAGAAAAACATTGTGCGAACGGTCAAACCATGGCTCTTGGGCATACATCTGGGGGTCATAATATTTATTGAACACCGATTGAAAATTATCCTGCCCCCAACCCAAAAGCGGTCTCTCCTTAATTCCCTGCCAAGCCATATTCCAAACCATAAAGCGAGCCTTGGTGGTATCGTCGGACAAAGAAATAGAAGCAAAGCGCGAGAGAACTGGGTTTTGGCGAATGAAGTCACTTTCGCGCAAAGTATAGACACTACCAACAATTAGAACAACCAATACCAAAACAGCGGCCGCACTATTTCTAATAGCCTTGTTGTGCCGCGACCGCCAAGCCAAGAAGACTGACGTAATAACTAAGCCGGCTAAAAATCCTAAGATTGCCCCTCTAGTGGCTGTTTGATACAAAATAAAAGTCTGGAGCGCCATTATGGCCAGATAGAAATAGCGGTAAGTTACATTTTTCCAATCGGTTACCAACAAATACAACGTCAAGAAAAAAGCAAAAAACATATAAGTACCTAAATAGCCAGCATTGCCCAAGGTAGAGTCTAAGCGCACTCCACCCTGCATAATTTCAAAAGTTCCCAACAGCTGAAGTAAACCGTAGCCGGCAACCAAAACACTGCCAAAAACATGGGCAGTAAAAAAACGATGCCAGATTTCGGTCGTCCGAAAAACTGACATTATTATTAGAAAATACAAAAACAAGTGTAAGTGGGTCACCAGACCTTCCATTCGTTCTAAATTACTCCAGAGGCTACGGTAAGGATTTTCACCAAAGAAATCTGCCATCGCCACAAAAAAGATAAAGACTGAAGAAGCCAAAAGAATTAAGGAGCGCTTCGGTCTAAATTTGCTACCCTGAATAGCCAAAGTCACCCAAGCCACAGCAATGATTTCCACAATCAGACGAAAAGCAAAAGCTTTGCCGGTAATATACGGAAAAAATAAAAACCCAGGAACAAACAGGGGTAAAAAAGGAGTAATAAATAAGCCAACGATTATAACCGGCAACAACCAACCCTCGCCATATAGTTTTTTCATATTGAAGATATCATAGCCTAGAGTGACCCCTCTTGCCAAGCTGGGCTCGTAGGCTTGATATGATATAGTAGATTCTATGTTAAACAGGCGGGGTTATATTCTAGGTCACATTCTTAATCGGGCCGAAAGCTACCTTAAAGCCGATTTGCGCTATTTTATTGGTAGTGGTTTTTGGCTGACCGTCGGTCAAGTTGCCGGTATTGTCGCCTCTTTTGCCCTGTCAGTGGCTTTTGCCAACCTTGTCAGCAAGGAAGTTTTTGGTACCTATAAATATATCCAGTCGGCCTATGGTCTGATCGCCTTGTTTGTACTACCTGGGCTCGCGACCGCTACCACCCGTTCGGTCAGTCGCTCCTTTGATGGCACCGTCCTTAGAAGTTTCAAATATAAAATATATTACAGTCTAATTGCTAGCGTCTTTTCTCTCGGGGCGACTGTATATTATATAGTCCACGACAACCCAACGCTGGGTATAGCTTTCCTAATTATTGCTATCTGTTTACCTCTTATAGAAGCTACTAATCTATATACCACTGTCCTTGAGGGGAAAAAATTATTTAGAACTGAGACCATCCTAAATATCATTAGCACTTTAATTTTAACTTTAAGTTTGGTCGCAGCTCTATATTGGTCCAAAAATGTAATTGTTCTGATCCTGACTTATTTTGTTGTAATTGCCCTCACCAGATTTATTTGTTTTCTTTTTACTCTTAAATATTATATTAGCAACAGAGAGACCGATCCGGATATGGGTGAATATGCTCGCAACCTGACTTGGTTTCAAATTTTTAGTAGTGTCACACAATACGTAGATAAACTTATTTTGTTTACCCTGCTCGGTCCCGCCCAAGTCGCTATCTACACTTTTGCTCAGGCGATGCCCGATCGGCTAAAATCACTCTTTAGAATAATTGTTCCTTTATCTTTTCCTAAATACTCTATCCGCACCCCAGAAGAAATCCGACATGGCTTTGTTAAAAAAATATTATTTTTAACGGGAGCGGCCGGCTTGTCTATTTTAGCCTATATTATTTTAGCGCCATTTATTTTTCACTATCTATTTCCCAACTACGAATCATCGGTTATTTTGTCACAAATAATTGCTGTTACCGGCATCTTTGTAATCACTTATCCAACCAGCTCCCTACTGACCGCCCACCAGAAAATTCGCGAACTATTTATTATTTCAGGAACAAGCACCGTCCTCGGTCTGGCGGTAATGTTGGCCACCGTGCCCACCCTTGGTATTTGGGGTGCAGTAATTGGTCTGAGTGTAAACCGTCTAGCCACTCTTATTTTGTCTTTTTATTTTATCTATCAGATTTACTTCCGACCTAAAGCCAATCAAGTGGCTTAGGCTTTCTGACGCGCAATCGCAAAAAGAGTAATCTTTCCTTTTTGAGTTAACCGCAAATAGACCCAGAGAAAAAACCCCGGTAGTCCAAAAATAATAGCGTCTTTAATTTTGGCCAAAATATGGACCACGCTAGACCATTTTGAGGTAGGAAGTAATTTTACTTGTACTTGGTTTGCGGCCGCCGGCTTAGAAGTCTGTGGGCGTAATCCAACCCGACGGACCAGATCAAACGATACAAAGTGACCATAGCGAAAACGCAATTTCATTACCACAAACCACCAGCTAGCTTGAATTTCCTTAACCTCCAAAACTTCAAAACCGGCTCTCGCCAGAAAGTGACTAAGCGATGATGCATCCCAACGCGACAAATGACGCGGTGGTAAATCGTGGGGCTGAAGAAAGCGGGCTCCACCACGACAAGGCAAACTCATAGCAATATAACCCCGAGGCAACAATAAACTATAAACAGTCTGAAAGAACACTTGATGATTATCAATGTGTTCAATTAAGTCAAAAAAAGTAATAAGATCAAATGGTTTAGGATTGGACTGAGCAAATTCGGTCAGACCAGCCTCAGTCACATCTTTTAACCCAAAAAAGTGCTGAGCGGTGTTGACGGCATTACGGTCAAAATCAATACCGACCGTTTGCCAACCACACTGGCGCGCCCAATTTAAAAAATTACCAGTTCCACAACCCACATCCAAGACTCGTCCCGTTAAAGGCTTCAAAAAATCAATGGTGCGACGATGATAAACAGTCGGAGCTGGTGATGGTTTAGAGTTTGCCCCCGCATACCGCTCATCTTTTTCATACCAAGCTGAACCTGGGTTTTTAAATGGCAACCAAAACTGGACGGAGCAAACAGAACAACTCCAAAGTGTATACTCTATCCCCCCGTCTAAGTGGCGATCGAGCGGTTGTTCGGACAATCTTGATTCGTTATGACAAATAGGACAAGTAGTAGTCATAAAAACTATAAAGATAAGACTTCTTGATAAACCCTAATTGTATTGGTAACAGTTTTAGTCCACGTAAACTCGCTAGCTCTCCTTAAACCTTTCTCTTTTAATTCTGATTGCAGCCCCCCATTCTCAACCACCTCTTTTATAGCCTTGGCGATATCGTCAATACTGTACGGGTCAACCAAACAAGCCGCCCCACCAGCCACCTCGGGCAATGAAGTGATATTTGAAGTTATCACGGGTGCACCGGCAGCCATAGCCTCAACAATGGGCAAACCAAAACCCTCATTTAAGGATGGAAAAACAAAAACAAGGCAAGCTGAGTAAAACTGATTTAGATCATCATCTGATACATAATCAATGAAGTGTATATCCGAAGCGTAAGTAGAATTCTTAGCCAAAGCATAAACCGATTGGGCAGACGAACTCGGAGCACCAATGATAACCAAATCTACCATTTCTGATGAATGCTTCCGAAATTTGTCATAGGCCTCAATCAACCTATTAACGTTTTTATGAGGCTGAAGACGCGCTACATCTAAAATAAAAGGTCTGTCTATGGCATAATTTTTTCGGACAAAATCCTGACTAGCCACTGGTGGCAAAGGTTTATAATCTTCTCCGCCACCAATCGGTATAACCTGAATACGATCAAGCGGAATACCATAGGCCTGATGAATTTCATCTTGAGCGGCTTTTGAGTCAGCAATTATAATATCGATTTTATGATGAAATAATTTAATAACCCAAACAAACATTAATCTAGACCAAGACCAAGCCTGAGAAGCGGTAATATCGCCACCCCCGTGAACGGTCACGGCTATTTTACGCGCAGGCGCCAACCAAAATAAAGGATACAACCTCGGCTGGCACCAATGAATAATATCAAAAGGTTCATGACGTTGCCGCCAAAAAAATAAAATCTGCCGGATAAATTGCCGACCAATAGGTAAATAAGAAAAAGAAGGCATAATCACCTCCCGACCCTTACGATAAATATCGTCAGTGGTCTGGTGATAGTGCACAAGGGATAAATCGATATCTGGACTAGTGCTCAAACCATCAATAAGGCGACGGGCATAAACCGCCGAACCTTTAGCTGAGCGATTATCAACCACATAACTCATAACAGCTATTTTCAGCTTGGTCATACTTTTAACTTTTCCTTTCGTAAAATAACCGATATGTGAGGTAAAAAGATTTTATAATTTAGCCCACCAAAATTAAGGATATTCTTAATCACAATCTTTAATTTATTTTTAGTTTCACCTTTTTCCGGCACGAGCTGCCAGCGATAGTCCCCCACCTGCGCTTTATTTAACATCTTAGATAAAGACCAGTAACCATAAAAATGTAAGTTGTTGTCTGCCAAAGGGTTCTTGCCAAAAAAGCGAACCAGCCGGTCGGTTAGGCTATAAGAAACATAAGTCACAAACCATAAACCGGTGTGGGTTTCTTTGGGCCACAAGCGATTAGGAAATGCCAGATATAAACAGCCATCTGGCTTAACCGTTCGTAAAATTTCTTGAAGATAATTGACCGGATCGGTCACATGCTCAAGAACACTAACCGACAAAGCCGCGTCAAAAACATCATCTTCGGCTGGTAGGCGCCCTCCATCATAAAGAATAAATTCCGGCGCAACCTGCTGATCTACACTGCGAGCCCGAGCGATCGCCACCAAATCTTCCTCCACATCAACACCAATGATTTTGGCACCAGCCCGAGAAAAACAAATAGACATATCACCATTACCAGAACCCGCATCTAAAATAGATAGACCAGCTACAGGTCTACCTGTTCGTTTAACAAAATCAGCTAGAACCCCCTCAGAAATGGCTAGTTTCTTGTCCCAGTCAAGAACAATCTTAGCTCGTTCAGCTTCGGTTGCTCGCGGAAAACGCTTTGTCATATATTCTTCCCCAGTCATTGGTATATAGAATTGTTAAATGGATAAAAAAACTAAAATCAACAAACTCGACAAGTCTACTGCCAATAAAAATCCCGATTCTCTTTATAATAGGCAACCATTTTCCTAATTCCCGACTTGAAATCAGTCTTAACCCGCCAACCAGCATCTCTTTCAATTTTACTAGTGTCTGCCACGTATCCACCAGTCTCACGCTGAAGGTGATCGGCTGGCCAGTCAATATGCCGCTTGGTACCCGTTTTACTTTCAAGTAAAATCTGATCAATAGCCTCTACCACCGACACCTTTTCTGGGTTGCCTAGATTATAGATTTCACCCGCCTTTCCACTAGCGGCGAGCGCCAGCCACGCCTCGGTTACATCGTCAATGTAAATATAATCACGCTCTTGCTTGCCGTCACCAAAAACAGTTATCTCTTTGTCCTCAAGAGCCAACCGGACAAACCAACCCAGAGCCGAATATTTGTTATGCTTCATTTGTTGCCCTGGTCCATAAGGATTGGGTAAACGAACAATGACAGTATGAAGACCAAAAATTTTATGATAAAGCTGGTAGTACTTTTCACCAGTGAGCTTGTGAACACCGTACATCACCATTGGTTCGGTAGAATGATCCTCGGTCACCGGTAGACACTTAGGTTGTCCATACACCATACGCGATGATGGAAAAAAAATCTTGGCCGTGGGAGCTATTATTCTCGCGGCTTCCAAAACATTTAAATGACCGCGACAATTGATATCCAAATCAAGAAATGGGTCCAATTGGGAATCGGGCAGGCTAACTTGGGCCGCCAGATTAAAAATAAAATCCTGACCAGCCACTATTTTTTCAACTAGATCTTTATCTCTAATATCACCCTCCACAAACTCTACCTGATCAGCAATAGATTTTAGATTAAAGAGATTACCACCATAAAGTGGCAACAAGGCGTCAAGGATAGTAACTCTCGCTCCCAAGGATACAAAAGCTCGAGCCAAAGCACTACCAATAAAACCCGCCCCACCAGTGATCAGCACTTTTTTACCTTTAAATAATTCACCGTAGTCCATCCCGCCTATGATATCACAATCAATCACTTAGCCAAATCGTCAAATAAACCAGCTAAAATCTGAACATTTTGCTCCATAGAGAAAAGTTGGGATCGATCATAAGCAGACCGGCCCAAACACAGCTGAAGATCTGAATCTTTCAATATCCGCCCTAGCGCCTGAGCTAAAGCTACACTGTCCTTGGGGGGCACCAAGAGACCGCTTTGTCCATCAATAATCGCCTCTTCTGTTCCACTTACTCGCGTAGCCACAATAGGACAACCAGCGTTCATGGCACCCAAAAGACTCAACGACAATCCTTCCCAGAGCGACGGAAAAACAAAAATATCACTCAAGGCTAAAATATCAGTCATCGGTGACGATGGGTAAAATGACACCATATCATTAAGGCCTAAATCATTTGCCTGCTTAGCCAACACTTCTTGCAACACCCCATCGCCAAAGATAAGACAATGGCAAGGTTCGAGTCCATTCTCTGACCGCAACAAGCTTAGGGCTTCCAATAAATAAGTGTGTCCTTTTTGCTCTACCAGCCGACCGGCCGTAACTAAATATTTTTTTTGAGTCGGTAAGCCATAGCGAGCCAAGACTTCTGTTCGCTTGTCGCGCACTTGAGAAAAAACTAGCTCTACCGCATTGTGATTAATCAGAATTTTATCGCCACCAATCTTTTCGGTCGTAATTAAAAAATCTCTGACTTGAGCTGCGCCGACAATAATCTTTGCCGTGACAGTCGCTAACAACCGATCAACAACAACTTGCCAGCGTTTTCGATCTTGGGAAACATTGTGTTCATAGGCCACCCGATAAGGTACGCCCGCCAAAACCGCCACAATCCGACCAACTAAATTAGCTTCAAATAAGTTGGTCACTATGATATCAAATTTTTCTTGTCGTAAATAACGATAAAAACGCCACCATGATTTTAAATCAGAGACAGATTTAAAATTAAAAGTGATATAACTTACCTCTTGGCTCAAACGATCCACCATATCAGCTGGTGAACCAGCATAGAGGCAAGCCACAGTCGGCTCGTAACCATGGGAAACAATGGTATTAGCCTGACCAATCACCAAATTTTCAGCTCCTCCCACCTTAAGCTTGTTAATCAAAAAAATAATTTTCTTAGTTTTTGTCACCATACTATTTTGAGATTGTTGATGTCTTTACTTCATAAATAGCCACAAACGGTCCAGAAGACTGCAGGTGAGGCAAGGTGATGTAAGGCATAACTAAATCATTAATAATATTACCAGAAACACCGCTGGCTTTTTTATCGGGACGGAAAAATTTCACCATAACAAACTCTCTATTGGGCAATAGCTCCACTAAATCAGCTTTAGCTTCTACTAAATCGGTAGGTGAAAAAGCACTAACAATAGCCAGATTAAACTGTCGCTTATCAATACCAGAGCGCTCAGGATAATGAGGCAAAGGCACCACATTATAGCTAGGCGAAGGATATTGATCGGTAGGCAAAGCAAGCAGATAACGCCTTTTAGTAGTAGAAAAACCTCCGTGGTCTATTATATCTTGAACGGCACTGCGGCTTTCGGGTAAATCAATAAAAATGTCATTAGTAATAATCAGACTATCCTTGGTCGCGTGCTCAAATACCCAATTTTGAGCCAAAATTCTGGTCGTAGGCTCGGCTATGACAAAAGTCCAAATAACTAGCAAGTATAGTCCGGGAAGAAAAAATACACCCAATAAAAGACGTCTATTTTGTGGCAACTTATCAAAAAGCCGACCAACCATATACCCACCAAGAAGGGAAAGCCAAGGAATAACTGGTAAGAAATAGAACGGAAAGTCACCAAAAAGACTGATGGCTACGTAGTAAGAAGCAATGAAAGAGCCAAAAATGAGGGATTTTTTTTGATCGTAACGCCACAAAAAATAGAACCCGATAAGTGCCAAGAGTAACAGGGCTGGTTCATAAGACAGTAAAATTTTAGCGTAATAAGTAAATTTATAACTTAGCGAAGTCTCAATATTGCTATAACGCAATAAATCTTCGCTCACATAATCACCGCGAACATCTGATGGCAACAAGGAAGCAAAGGCGGGTAAAAAAGAGCTACTATAGTTGGTGAAGCCATGCGGATTAAGATAATAAATACCAGGAAGGGCACACCAAAACAGCAAAACACCAGCTAAAAATTTTTTATCTAGAAAAAAAGCTTGGCCCCATCCTCCACTTTTATAGTAATGAACCAATACATAAGGAATGCCAGCCAAAGCACCAATTGCGTGAGTACCAAAGGCCAAGATTAAACTAAGACCAACCAATAGGTGATGATAATAACGAGGCTTGGTTGATTGGTACAAAAGAGTTATAAAAAATAAAGCCAAAGTCGTGGCCAAAGTATGGATCATCCAAACTTTGGCAAATTGCGCCATTTGGACAAATAAAATACTAGTAATAGTAAACCAAGAAGCAAAGATACCAGCCCAGCGCCCAAATAAACGACGACCAATCTCATACACTAAATAAATAGTAATGCCCGCACAAATAATAGTAATAAACCGACCCAGAGGTAAAAATTTTGGTGTTTCTAAAATCACAAACTCGCGCACCCCTTCCCAATCAGCAAAGTTTCCACCAAAACGCATCGCCAATAACGCCACCAGAAAAAATGGTAAATAAAAATAGACCGCCAGCGGTAAGTGGTAAAAAGTATCATAAGCTGGTCTCAAACTCACATCGCCCAACATGCGCAAGGTGGCGTTTGTAAGGGTCATTTCATCCCCCACTGCCGATAGCCCAAACTCATAAAATAAGCCAGCCAACTCAACTAACAAGAAAAAAAACAATGGTAACAATATGGGACCGAAAGTTTTCAGCTGATTAATAATTTTGTTAGTCATGCGAAATTTTAGCTATATCCCACAATTGAACTACTCCGCCCAATCCAGCGAGAACAATCTGGAGAAAAAACAAGGTGAGTGATACTGCCAAAGCCGCTATCGGCGTCACGCCAAACATACCGAGCAATCCCACCAGTGTCGCCTCTCTCAAGCCCAACCCTCCAACAGTCAGGGGCAACAATAAAATGATTGACAATAGACTAGCGATCCAAGCCCAATCTACTAGACTCAAATTTATGCCAACTTGAGTTCCCACCAGCCACATAATAACAACAGCGATACTTTGGTATAAAACAGCCATCAAGATACTCCCCAACATCTTCCTAGGCTGGTGAAAATAATGATGATTTTTATCATTAATTTGATTAAACGATTCGAGTGGTTTGACTAAAAATGAGTAACGGTGCTGACACCAAGCGACCGGAAACTTAAAGCGAAGATAACCAATTAGATAAAATATTCCCAGCGCCACAATGAGCAGTAAAAAACTAAGGATAATAATGGACCGGTTATGCCCACTTAAAGGTAAGGCTGAAAAACTAATTCCCCCCAGCCCCACAATCACCACCGCACCCAAGAGACCCGTAATCTTATCAACCATAACCGTCGCGGTGATATGGCGCCAATCAATAACAGTGATTCTGCTCAAATAATAAGTCTTGGCCGCCTCCCCCGCTAATTGACCAGAAACTGTTAACGAATAATATTGACCCACCAAACTACTCTTTAGTAGCGACCACCAACTATATTCGGGCAATAAAATTTTCCATTTATAGACCTTGATGATTAAGGCTCCTAATTCTAAAACAATGAGTAAAACCAGCAGATTAAGTGGCAATTTTTTAAGAGCCAAAACCAGTTCGCCCCAACCCTGGTGAGACAGCCACCAGCCGCCGAGACCGATCACTAACATAGTTAAAAATATTTTAATGAAACGCCAAGACATAAAGTGGGTTATATCTTCTGTAAGATAATCATTATTCTTGTCCCCGTCAGATCATCAATTTTATAAGGACTAAAATCAGCGGCCACTTTAGGTGGAATTTTACTCTGATCAACCCTCTCGACAGACTGATGAACTACCTTAAGCCCATGGTGATCAAAACACTTTAACCAGTCATTAATTCGCAAACGATTGGTGTAAAATATTGAATCGCCTGTCAATTTGTTCCACTCACTCGCACTGTACCGTAAAAAATTGAGTGGATTGGCCATGTTAATATGGTCGCGTAAATCAATCTCATGCATCATTATTCCTCCGGGTGCTAAATAAGCCATCATATTTATAACCGCGTCTTCTGCTTTGTCGGCCGGAATATGTTCCAACACAGCAGAAGTCAAAATTAGATCATAGCCCCCAATTAAATCTTTATCCAAAACAGTAACGTCTAGTGATTTAAAGTTAAAAGCCTCGTCAAAAACAATATCATCACCATCAATCTTTATATGATCAGTAATAGTGGGACAAAAATTCTGGGCCACAGCTGTGATTAATTTTTTCTCTCGCAACAACTCACGACGATTGGCTAAAAAATCTTTAAAATAATCCGTCGCCGTCCAAGATTGTATTCCGTCTGACCAAAAAAAATAACCCAGTCCAATAGAACCTCCCGCCCCAATATCTAATACTCGTCGGCCAGCAAGATTTATTCCGCAATCAATCAATAGCTGACGCCAAATCTTATATTGATCCAAAAAACTATGATAATGTCGTCTATCCCAAGCATGAGATAACATTAGTTTTTTTAGCTTAGGGTGTTTTAAAATTCTAATCATCAGCTCATCAAGACCGACAACCTGAACTAAGTTTAAAACGCCCTTGGTCGTGTTGGTCATAGGTTATTTATATTTTTCCACTCGTCCAGTAGTTTCAAAATTAATTTAACTTCCGTCGGTTTCACTTTATGGTGTAATGGCAAAATAAAGTATTTATCTTCCAATTCATCCATCAGCGGAAACGCCTGACGGCCACCAAAAACTGTATATTTATCGTTACGGTAATGATGTTGTCCCGTACCCACCCCGTGGGCAGCCAAATAACTCATTGCCTCAAGCGGTAGCCCCACCACCAGTGCAAACCAAATATGAGCAGTCACATCGGGGTGCTCATTATATACCGCCATTAGTTTTTTTCGCTTACTGATAAGCTTGTCAATATTTGCCAAATTACCCCGACCAATGGCCGCCGTAATATCGTTCATATGATACTTGTATCCCGCTTCAACAATGTCCGTATCTCCAAGTTTTTGTTTTTGTTCTCGATCATAGCCGAACCACCTAAGTCTTTTGGCTCGTTCGTATGATTGTTCATCCTTAACAATCAAAAACCCACCATCGCCAGCGGTAAGTGTTTTAATGGCCTGTAAAGAAACACAGGTAAAATCGGCCTTGCCCCAAAAATCAGATCCGATAGCCTGAGCAGCATCTTCGATAAGAATTATGTTTTTTTCTTTCGTGATTTCTAAAAGTTCTTTCAATCCCCTGTTGTTACCACCAAAATGGACAAAAACTATCGCTTTAGTTTTCGGCGTAATTTTTCTTTTTACATCTTCAATACTAATATTAAAATCTCTCTCAATGTCAGCAAAAACAACTTTAGCCTTGCGGTGAAGGAGTGGTAAATTTGTCATAACCGCCGTAAAAACCGGCGTTATAACCTCGTCACCTTCACCAATACCAGCCAGCTCGTAGGTCAGCTCCAGAGCCGAAGTACCAGAATTTACCGCCACCACATTATTGAGACCAAATTTTTCTCCGAACTCTTTTTCAAAAGCCTTAACCTCGGGTCCCTCTCCAATAATAGCGCCATAATTGGACCTCAGTAACAAGAGACACACATTCCACACCGAACGGAGTGACACGTATGTTTTAAACAGGCGGACGTGCTTCATAGATATAGTATGTGGCCAGACCCCAACTTAATCAACAATGCGAAAGTGTGGCAGAGGAATGATAAATTTTGACTTAAGTCCTTTAGCCTTCCAGTTTTTTATAATATAGTCAGCAAAATGCCAAGCGAGAATAAGAACATAGTCCGGTTTGTCTTTCAATAATATTTCGTTGCTAACAATTGGGTTGTGAGTACCGGCCATATATTTTCCAACCTTTTCTGTCCCCGGCAATTGAGCAATATAAGGCAAAAGAGTTCGATCAAGACCAAAATAATTCATCACTACCACCCCCCTCGTTGGACATGAGTCTGCCACTATTTTCTTTCCCTCCTTCTTAGCCTTAAGGGCGAGCTCTAGAAAATCATGCTTACTCTTATGAACTTTTTTTCTAAATTTTATCCAAGCCTCTTCCTTAAACAATCCCGCTTTCTCCTCGGCTTGAAGAATTTTTTTGACATTAGGACTAACAGGATGTTTACCTTTCCACCCCGCATACACCTTTATACTTCCCTCTCGCCCTTTCATTCTATAGGCGTCGAAAACTTCCATCTTGTAATATTCAAAAAGTTTAACTAGCGACTTCAAACTGTAAATACGAACATGCTCATGATATATCTGATCAAATTGGTTACCTTCAAAAACATCTAGAAGATACTGACTTTCGGTTACCACCGCTCCGTCTTTAGCAAGAAGACGAGACAAACCACGCATAACTTCCCCAAGGCTTGCCACATGAGCAAAGACATTGGTAAAGGTAATAACTTTAGCTTTACCATATTTTATGACCACATCTTTAGCTACCGCCTCGTTAAAGAAAGCTTGGATAGTTTTTATCTTGTTTTCCGTTCGCGCCAACTTGGCCATATTAGTCGGCTCTACCCCCAAGGTCTTCATCCCTTGATCCCTGAAAAAAGTGAGAAGGGTGCCGTCGTTTGACCCCACATCAACGCACAAAGAATCTTTTGGTAATTTAAGATCCTTCACTATGTCTGCTGTAAACAATTTTAGATGATCACAAAGTGGTTTAGAGATGCCTGTCCGATAAACATAGTTAGTTGTTGAAAACAAAAGTTTACTGTCAACAACATGGTCTAGCTGGCCCAAACCAGATTCTGGACAAATCATAAGGCGAAGAGAGTATTGGGTTTCTGGTTGACTAAGACTTTCTTCGGTCAACAGGGCCCCGGCGGACGGCTGAAAACCTAGGTCAATCGCCTCAAACAGGTTCTTGGAACCAGTGATTTGGCAACGATCAAGTTTTCCCACTGTCACATCATGATTAGGTTTTTTCATACCCAATATTTATAGCATAATTAGTGCCAAAAACAAGTAAGCCAAAAATATAAAAACGCGCAGCTGGTTTAGCTGCGCGTCGCAAAAATTCAACAATACAAAAGACCAGACCTACTGCAGAAGCGAGGTCGGGTAGGGATAGAGCCCCACCAACGCGCGCTCAGCGAGAATGTCCTCAATCAGGGTTTCCAGCCGTTTGGCACGGATCTTTCCGATCTCCAACGCCTTCGGCAGGCGAAGCGCGTATAGCCCCTCTGGCTTGCGGTACCAGTCGATCGCGTTCTGGATATCGTACAACACCGAATCGGGATGGTTGTACTTCTCCCGAGGGTGCCTCTCACTATAGTCCACCTGGATGGTGACCGGGTTCAAAATCCGAACACTGCTGTGGTGCTGACCACTGCGGATAGGGAGTGTTGCTCCCATATTGGCGAGCCGGTCAGCGTCGGCCAAGGCAATCGTCACCAGGTCATCGCCCTCTCTATTTGGCTTTGATCCGTGGTGAATTACCGCCCCAATCACACGATCTCGATCTGCTGCATCTATACAAACGTACTGATGCAACATCTCACACAGAACTTCTCGGACCACTTCTTCCGGAACGGTGGAAATGGTCTCTTGGGAGAGACTTAACTTCCGTTCCAAAATTCGGTCCGTGCTGTGAAGTAAGCCGGCAACTCCGGCCAGCACAGCTGCCTCGGCATCTGTCTCGGCCAAAATCAACCAAGCCAGTTGCCCCACTTCCAAGTCATGGTCCATATCGTGACCGGAGGCGGTCAACCCGACTTCTTTATGAGCCCGCGCGACCTCTCGCGTCAGCTCAGGGAAACGTTCCCAAACTTTCATTTCTGATCACTCCTTTTCCTTGTTTTTTCAACCCTAAGTTCTGCCCTTTATTATACACCTATATAGTAGATTTGTCAATCGTTACATTTATCCTCTTTCTTTC
>CAYSSL010000007.1:0-22672 GCA_964433715.1 uncultured Candidatus Saccharibacteria bacterium
TTTTACTACCTATGGTTTCCCGATCGAACTAACTGAAGAACTGGCTAAAGAAAAAAATCAGACGATTAATCGCGCCGATTTTGACCACAAAATGAAAGAGCATCAAAAACTTTCGCAAACCGCTTCTGCGGGAATGTTTAAAGGTGGTTTAGGTGGCAATAGTGAGCAAATTACCAAATACCACACTGCCACCCACCTGCTCCACCAAGCGCTACACGACGTTTTAGGCGACGAAGTTAGTCAGAAAGGGTCAAATATTACCGAGGAGAGATTGCGCTTTGACTTTAGTTTTAGTCGCAAAATGAGTGATGAAGAAAAGGCTAGAGTGGAAGAGATTGTAAATGAAAAAATCGGCGCGGCTCTGCCTGTAAATTCCGTAGATTTACCTAAAGCCGAAGCCGAAGCGACCGGAGCCAGACACAGCTTTGGTGATAAATATGGAGATATGGTCACAATTTATTTTATTGGGACCGACCTCGCCTCAGCTTACTCTAAAGAGTTTTGTGGTGGACCTCATGTTAAAAACACCGGTGAGTTGGGTAGATTTAAAATTCAAAAAGAAGAAGCGGTTGCTCAAGGAATAAGGCGGATTAAAGCCACTCTCTATTAGTTTGTGTCCACAGATTTATTTAATATTTATCTAGGTTAAAGGTTTGCTAGCTGTTATAATTTAGCCAACTAATGTCTTGGTTAAATCGAAAAAAAGAGGCCACTTTGCCGATTGCTGTTTTTGATGTTGGCGGTAGTTATATTTCGGCTGTTCTTTTGGGTGGAGATAGGAATAATCGTGATATTCAATGGTCTGTTAGACTGCCGCTCGGTTTTGACGCTCATGATGATTTTTCTAAATTTAGCCGAGAAACTTTTAGGACTCTGGGCGAAGTCTCTTCTCGTCTCCATTCTTATTATTCTGGTCCTGTAGATGATTTACATTGTTTACTTTCATCACCTTGGCACGTAGCTGAAGCTAGTCGTGTTTTTTTTGATGATTTAGGCCCTGTTAGAAAACCTGAGGATGTAATATCAAATATTACCGCTGATTCTCTGGCTAAACACTTGGACCGACATCGTTCGGCTGGTTTTGAGCTGGTACCGATTGACAATGTTGTCATGAAAACTTTTATAGATGGCCAGCCAATAATAAAATATACAGGTTTGCCTGGAAAAACTTTAACGCTCCATCATTTTGCTAGTAGTACCGACAATGCGGTTCGCCGCCGTTTTGAAGAAAAACTTGAACCTAGTTTTCAATATAAAAAGGCCCAATTTCATTCTAGCCTCTTGTCTACCTTTGCTGTGACTAAAGATGCTTTGGGTGATGATAAAGATTTTGCAATTTTGGATGTAACTGGTGAGTTAACAGACGTGACGATTGTAAAAAATGGAGTAATTGTCAGCATTGCCTCTTTTCCAATAGGTAAATACACCGTTGCTCGACGCTTGGCCGAAACAACTGGCCGATCAGCGCAGACTGCCTATTCTGAACTAAAAATTTGTGGTGAGGGGCTAATGAGCCAAATGGAGAAAACTCGCCTGTTGTCTGACTTACAAGAAATAAAAAGAGAGTGGCTGTATTCACTAGATGAAGTTTTATCTGGTTATGAAAATCATGGTGAAGGCTTGCCACTAATAATTATAGCCGATGATGCTGCCTCCAATTTGGTGGCCGACTGGGCTAAAGAGGGGGAGGGGTGGGGGGCAGATTCTCGGACGGCCGATCATGAATTTTTTGCTGATTTATATCCCAACCGTCGGTCAGAAACCAAGGATATACCTATCCTTTTAGCTGGATTGTTTGCTAAGAATTACTTGTGATATAATGGGATTGCTTCATTGAAAGATTAAAATATCAAATTGTGAACGAAGATACTTTAAATAATCATAGAAGAAGCTTGCGCGAGATATTACCCAAGGGTAATGCTCGTTCTTACAAGCGGTCAATACCGACATCTTCGCCGGTTGCCCCAGTCGAAAGTGAAGAAAATTTAACAAGTAGATATATTCCGGAGGATATTGAACCCATCCTTCAATCTCGTCGTATGCCAAAAATACCTAAATATGCAATCTGGATTATCGGTCTTGCTTTTGTTGTGTTGTTGATTTTTGTTGTCGGGTCATTTTTTACTAAAGCGACTGTTTATGCTGTTCCAAAACAAGCTAGGGTTAATGTAGACGAAACCTTTACCGCCAAAACTAGCCCAGGGGTAGACGAGCTTGAATTTGGCACTATTTCTAATGTCATAACTGAAAGTGTTGTGGTGCCCGCTTCGGGAACAAAAGAGGTATCAGAAAAAGCTACTGGCAAAATTACTATTTACAACAATTATGGTGCCGAGCCGCAAACTCTCATTGCCAAGACTCGCTTTGAGACATCTGATGGTAAAATATATCGTATAGCCAAGGCGGTTACTGTCCCTGGGCAAAAAACTGAAGCTGGTAAACTTGTTTCTGGTTCGGCGGTGGTTGATGTAACCGCTGATGAAGCTGGGGCTGAGTACAACATCGGAGCCTCCACTTTTACTATCCCCGGTTTTAAGGGCACAGATAGATTTGATAAATTTTCCGCTAAATCTGTCGTAGCAATGACGGGCGGTATGGTGGGTACAGTAAGTAATATTTCTGAATCTGATCGGGAAGATGCTGAAGCTGAGCTAAAGGATAAATTAGCAAAAAAGAGTTCCAATCCTAGCTCTTTATCGGTGCCGTCTGGTCACACCCTACTCAAAGACGCTTTAGTTACCTCAACCGATTTTGAAATTAAAGATTCTACTACTGGAACCAATCAGGTTACCATGGTGGGTAAGTTGACCTATACTGGCGTTGTTATTTCAGAGAAAAAGTTAGCCTCTTTCCTTGCGGGCCGATATGTTCCTGATTATAACGGTGAAGCGGTGGGTATTAAGAATATAAATGATTTAAAAATAAGCTTATCGGGAGAAAAACCACTTTCGGCTGATGATTTGGACGAAATAGAAATATCCATAGATGGTTCCGCTCATCTCGTTTGGGAGATAGATGAGAAGAACTTTAAGGAATCACTTGGGGGTTATAATAAAGGCAACTTTAACCTTGTTTTGGAAGATTTCCCAGCCCTTGAGAGTCTAGAAGTTAAGATAATGCCACCTTGGGCAAGATCTATACCGGAAGATCCAAATAAGGTTGAAATTGTGCAAGTTTTAGGTGAAGAAACTAAATAATAACCTTCAATCTTGACTAATATAGCCAAATTCTGCTACTATAGTTCGGGTACAACAAATGGATAGCCATAATGATAACGGCCCGTCCTCACGGGGTGAGGGTCAGATAGTTTCTGGTGTGGTCTTAGAGGCCCTACCCAATACTCACTTTAAAGTCCAAGTGGGCAGTGAAGTGATATTGTCATATTTGTCCGGCAAGATGCGTTTGCATCGCATACGTGTTCTTGTTGGGGATAAAGTTGATATACTTCTTGATCCGTATGGTGGAAAGGGCCGAATTATAAAGAGAGGATAATACACGAGTTATTTAATGAAAGTCCGGTCGACAATCAAGGAGCGTTGCCCACAGTGCAAAATGGTAAAGCGCCGTGGTCATCTGTATATTATTTGCAAAAATAAGCCGCGTCATAAGCAGAAGCAGGCTTAATTTTTATATTTGTCTCTATGTTGCGTATCTCTGGTATAACTATTCCTGAAAATAAAAGATTAGAAATTGGACTTACTTCCATATATGGTATTGGTCGCAGTCGAGCTAAAAAAATATTAGACCTAGTTAAGGTAGACCATGGTCAGCGGCCAAGCAAACTTACACCAGAGGAAGAAAATTCAATCCGTAAGTTTGTTGAGGAATATAAGATTGAAGGTGATTTAAAGCGTGAGATTGGTAGCAACATAAAACGTCTAAAAGATATTAAGGCTTACGTTGGTATTAGACATTCACGTGGTTTGCCGGTTCGCGGTCAGCGCACAAAAACAAATGCTCGCACCAGAAAGGGTCCAAAAAAGACTATGGGCTCTGGTAAAAAGAAGGTTGATAAGAAATAAAATACAATCAAACCTATGGGAAAGAAACGTATAATTAAAAAGGCTGGGCATGAGGCAGGAGCTGCTCGTGGCCGAGCGGTAGCCAAAACTTCTAAAAAGCGCATTGACCGTGGCGTATTGCATATTCGTGCGACTTACAACAACACCACTTTGCTTTTAACCGACGCAAGCGGTAATGCTATTTTGGCTTCTTCTTCCGGTGCGCTTGGTTATAAGGGATCTAAAAAGGGTACCCCTTATGCAGCGGGTAAAGTGGCTGAACTTTTGGCAGACAAGGCTCAGGCTATTGGTTTGAAAGAGGTCGACGTAATTATTAAGGGGGTGGGTTCTGGTCGTGAATCGTCGGTTCGATCTTTTATTGCTAAGGGTGTTAATATCACCTCGATCAAAGACCGGACTCCGTTTCCGTTTAATGGTCCAAAGTCACCTAAGCCACGTCGCGTTTAATCATACCTTTTAATTTAGATATATGGGATTAAGAATTGGTCCAAAATATAAAATAGCTCGCCGTCTGGAAGATAGAATATTTTCAAAAACACAGACCACTAAATTTTCTGTTTCAACAGGTGATAATAACCGTGGGGCTCAGGGCCGACGCAAAAATGTTAGTGAATATGGTCGCCAGTTGTTAGAAAAACAAAAGGCTAAATATACCTATGGTGCCAACGAGCGTCAGTTCTCTAATTATGTGAAAACTGTACGCACTATGCGCAATGTAAACATTTCGGCTGAGATGTTTAAACTGCTTGAGGGGCGTTTGGACAATGTTGTTTATAGACTTGGTTTAGCTAACTCTAGACTTTTTGCCCGCCAAATGGTTTCTCATGGACATATCTTAGTTAATGGCAAAAAGGTAACCATTCCTTCATATACCACCAAAAAGGGCGATAAAATTTCTGTCCGTCCGCAGAGTCGAGGTAAGGGTATGTTTGCCAGTCTGGAAGAAAGACTTAAGAGTTATACAGCACCAAATTGGGTTATTTTGGACGAAAAGACTATGACGGGTGAAATAAAAGGTAGTCCAGAGTATGGAGAGTCAGAGTGTAATCTGAACTTCGCGTCAATTTTGGAGTTCTATAGCCGCGTGTAATTTTTTATTAATTCATTATTAGATCAAGTATCTAAATACTTATGCCAGATTTTAATATCATTTTGCCATCAAAGCCGATGATCGTCTCCGAAGAGGATAATTTCGGTGTGTATGAAATAGAAGGTTTGTACCCTGGTTACGGTCATACTTTAGGTAATAGCCTAAGAAGGATTATTCTATCTTCTTTGCCTGGTTTTGCTATTACGGCTGTAAAGATTGATGGGGTTAGTCATGAATTTTCCACTATTAATGGAGTTAAGGAGGACGTTATTTCTTTGGTGCTCAATCTTAAGAAAGTTCGTTTTAAAGTTGTTGGAGATGAACCAAAGACTGTAACTATTGATATATCGGGTGTTAAGGAAGTGACAGCGGGGGATATTATTACCGCTGGCGATATTGAGGTGGTAAATAAAGACCAATACATCGCCTCTGTTACCGAGAAGGGTGCTAGTTTGAAGATGGAACTATTTTTGGAAAAAGGTTTAGGGTATGTACCAAAAGAGGTTCTTCAAAAAGATAAGATAGATATTGGGACCATTGCTCTTGATGCTATTTTTACACCTATTCGTCGGGCAAGCTACGAGGTAGAGCAAATGCGTGTCGGTAACCGGACTGATTATAACAAGCTTAGAATTGCTATTGAAACAAATGGCGATGTGACGCCACGTGAAGCTCTAGAACAATCTATTGCAATCATGATAAACCAACTCAAGGCCGTTGTTGGTTTTAAGGAAGATATTGAAGAAATATCTGCCGACTCTTCTGTGGCCCAGATGGCTGGTGTTGAAAAAGAAATGGAAAATGTGACTAAAGATGAAGGCGACGAAGATGTTTTAAAGACAAGGATTGAGGACCTAAATCTATCAAGTCGTACCCAGAAAGCTTTGGCCACAGCAAGCATTAGAACGGTTGGAGGGTTGATCCGGAAGAAAGAAAATGATTTACTAGACATCGACGGTCTGGGGGAGAAGGGGGTTCAGGAGATCAAGAGGGCCCTATCAAACTTTGGTATTCTACTTAAATAATCAAAATTTATGAAGCATCACGGTAATAGCAGCAAACTAGGACGAGAGAGCGGACAACGCCAGGCTCTTTTGCGTGGTTTAGCTAAAAACCTGATACTTCATGGTCGGATTAAAACCACAGAAGCTAAGGCCAAGGCTTTACGGCCTTTTGTGGAGCGCATTGTCACTATTGCTCGTGAAGACAATTTGTCGGCTCGTCGTTTGGTTAAAAGTCGCCTTGGGGGTGAGGTAAAGGTGGAAAAGCTTTTTTCCGAGATTGCCCCTCGTTATGCCCAGCGAGCTGGAGGTTATACTCGTATTATTAAAATACCAGCACGCCAAGGTGATGCTAGTCCTCAGGCGGTTATAGAATTTGTATAATATTTATGGAACACACACTAGATGCCACCAATAAGTCTTTAGGACGAGTAGCTAGCGAAGCTGCCTTGTTGTTGCGCGGGAAAGAAAACCCTAGTTTTTTAAGACACGTAAAACCAACAAACAAGGTTAAAATACTAAATGCCTCCCAGCTCAAGATTACCGGCAACAAGAGAGACGGCAAGGTTTATCTTCGCCATAGCGGATATCCTGGTGGTCAGAAAAAGGAAACTTTAGCTGAAATGGAGACTAAAAAAGGTTTGACTGAGGCTTTGCGTCTGGCTGTTTATGGTATGTTGCCTGACAATAAGTTGAGATCGATAATGATGAATAATTTAAATATCACCGAATAGAAAATATGGCAGTAGAAACTAAAAATAAATATACCGAGGCGGTTGGGCGTAGGAAAACAGCAGTGGCTCGGGTGAGAATTACTCCTGCAGCCAAGACTACCTTTACTGTTAATGGTCGTGAATTGGAAATATATTTTCCTCTAGCTGAACTAAGAGAAATAGTAGAAGCCCCTTTTAAAGAAGTTGCAGCTTTAAACTATATTGTATCAATTGTTGTACGAGGAGGGGGAATACACGCTCAGGCAGAAAGTGCAGCCATGGGACTATCTCGGGCTTTAGCCACAGTTGACCCATCTTTCCGTTTGCCACTTAAGCGGTCTGGTCATCTAACCCGAGACCCTCGAGCTAAAGAAAGACGAAAATTTGGTCTGAAAAAAGCCCGCAAAGCACCTCAGTGGAGTAAGCGCTAAATCTAAAAAAGCCCTCAAAAAGGGCTTTTTTAGATTGTCAGTTCTGTCTTGACGGCGCCATTTAAAAGAGTAATACTATGGGCATATGAATAACTACGAACCATCATTTAAAGAAGAAATTAGCAATCCAGAAGGTAAAAGTGACTGGAAAGGCCTAATTGCCACCGTTATTATTGGCCTTATTATAGGGTTAATTGTTGGTTATTTTGTTTTTGGAAAAGGAATTTTTGACCCATTTGGACAGCTAGAAAATTCCGGAAGTGAAGTTTCAACTGGCACCTCTACAACAAATACTAAAACCAATAACAATGGAGTCGTCTCAACTCCTGGTAATGGGTTATATATCCAAGCTGAAGATCAGGCCCCAAATCTTAGGGTTCAAATCAAATCGCTAAAATTAACAGAAGGTGCTTGGTTGGTAACTTTTGCTGCCAGTGAAGACCGTAGCAGACCAGATCGTATTATTGGGGCGCAATTCTTTGTTGCTGGTACCTACACGGATGTTACTTCTTATTTGGGCGAAGGTTTGTTGGCGGGAGAAAAATATTTCGTTGCTCTCTACAGAGATGATAGTCCTAGCGAGCCACATGTTTTTGATAGTAAAACCGATCAGCCTATTCTACAATCAGGATTTTGGGTTATGGATTCGTTTGAGGTTTTGCAGTCGGGTTCCCGAGGTTAATAATCACCCCATTAAGATTTGTTAATTTTTTATAGCTTTTTGATATGACAAAGAAAATTTCTAACAACTTAGATCCAGATGAAGAAGTAATCTTTGAAGAAGATCAAGTTGACCAAAATATTGCACTGAAGCTGAAAAAACTTAATGATAAGATAAAATCTCTTGAGGGGGAAAAAATGGAAAATCTATTGGGGTGGCAAAGAGCTAAGGCTGATTATTCTAATCTTAAAATTAATACCGAAAAAGAAAAGGCAGAACTCGGCGGAATGATAAAAGGTGGAATAATAATGGATTTATTGCCTCTGGCTGACAGTTTTGAAATCGCGATGGCTAATAAGGCGGTTTGGGAAGAGGTTCCAGAAAATTGGCGAAAAGGAGTAGAATATATCTATAATCATTTAGAGAATATCCTTTCTAACCACGGGGTTTCTGTAATAAAAGAGGTGGGCCTACCGTTTAATCCACTAGAGCACGAGACTATAGGTTTGGTGGATACGGAAAATAAAGCTGAAGATCACACCGTATTAGAAGTTGTTAAAAAGGGTTATCGTTTGGGTGATAGAGTGATTCGACCGGCCCAAGTCAAAATTGGAAATTTGGTTGATAAAAATTAATTAATAAAAAAATTTAATTACTTTAGGCTATGGCAAAAATTCTTGGTATTGATCTTGGAACAACTAATTCTGCAATGGCATTCGTCGAAGGTGGCGAGCCAAAAATAATTGAAAATGCTGAAGGGGCTCGTACTACGCCCTCTATTGTGGCGGTAGGTAAGACTGGCGAACGATTGGCAGGTCTTTTGGCTAAGCGTCAGGCAGTGACCAATCCTAAAAATACTATTTACGGTGTAAAGCGCCTAATGGGACATAAGTTTGAAGATCCCCATGTACAAAAAGATAAAGAATTAGTGTCCTATTCCATTGAGAGGTCTGATGATGCTGGGGTCTTGGTGGGTATGGGTGACAAAAAATATCGCCCTGAAGAAGTGTCGGCGATGATTTTGGCAAAGCTAAAACGAGACGCTGAGGCTCACTTGGGCGAAAAGATTGAGGAGGCGGTTATCACGGTGCCAGCTTATTTTGATGACTCACAACGCAAGGCGACTAAAGATGCCGGTGAAATTGCTGGCTTTAAGGTTCGTCGTATTATAAACGAGCCAACCGCGGCGGCTTTGGCCTACGGTTTAAACAAGAAAAAAGACGAACAGGTGGTCGTCTACGACTTTGGTGGTGGAACTTTTGACGTGTCAGTTCTTGATATTACGGGTGCTGATGGCGAACAATCAATTGAGGTAAAATCGACCGATGGTGATTCCCATATGGGCGGTGAAGACATTGATCAAAAAGTTATAGAGTGGATGTTGAATGATTTCAAAAAAGAAACAGGTCTTGATATATCAAAAGATCAATTAGCATTGCAACGACTGAAAGAAGCGGCCGAAAAAGCCAAGCATGAACTTTCTACCGCTTTGGAATCTGAAATAAATATTCCTTTTATTACCTCGGATGCAAGTGGACCTCAACATTTGGTAAAAAAAATTAGTCGGGCCACTTTGGAAGAGTTGGCTAGTGAATATATTAATCGTTCAATAGAAATAACCAAGAGGGCGGTTGAGGCATCTGGTTATAAAATTGAAGATATAAATGAAGTTATTTTGGTTGGTGGTCAAACTAGGATGCCAGCCATTCAAGAGGCGGTACGCAAGATGTTTGGCAAAGAGCCAAATCGATCTATTAATCCTGATGAGGTGGTGGCGATTGGGGCTGCGGTTCAAGCGGGTATTTTTCAGGGCGATGTAAAAGATATTTTACTGCTAGACGTGACCCCTCTTTCTCTTGGTATTGAAACTTTGGGTGGGGTGGCTACTAAATTGATTGAGCGCAATACGACTATTCCCACTTCACGTAGTCAGACTTTTTCAACCGCTGCCGACAATCAAACATCGGTAGAAATTCATATTGTCCAAGGGGAGCGAGAGCTGGCTGGTGACAATAAGTCGCTAGGGCGCTTTATTTTAGATGGTATTCCACCGGCTCCGCGTGGCTTACCTCAAGTTGAAGTTACTTTTGACATTGATGCTAACGGCATTCTCTCGGTTAAAGCTAAAGATAAAACTTCCGGTAAAGAGCAGTCTATTCGTATTGAGGCCCAATCAAGTTTGTCTAAAGAGGATATTGAAAAAATGAAAAAAGAAGCTGAGCTTCACGCCGAAGATGACAAAAAACGTCGGGAATTAATAGATATTAAAAACACCGCCGAACAGATGATTTATACAGCGGAAAAATCTTTGGTGGAGGCGGGGGATAAAATAACAGCCGAAATAAAAACCGAAGTTGAAGAAAAGGTTAAAACCTTGCGTGAGCTAAAAGACAAAGACGAGGCTGAAACGATTAAAACCGCCACTCAAGCTTTATCAACTGCTATGATGAAAATTGGTGAAGCAATGTCTAAGGCTGCGACCCCAGAACAGCCGACCGAAAATAAAGAAGGAGGGGTGCGGGAAGCCGAGACAGAAGAAAAGAAAGAAGAATAATCTAATTAGATAAATCATCAACGTGGCCAAAAACTATTACGAAATTTTAGGTGTAGATAAAAAAGCCTCTACCGAGGATATTAAAAAACAGTTTCGCAAACTGGCCCATAAATATCACCCCGACAAACAAGGTGGAGATGAAGCCAAGTTTAAGGAGATAAACGAGGCTTATCAGACTCTAGCTGATGAGAAAAAGCGTTCTGAGTATGATATGTATGGGCGGGCCTTCTCTGGGGGTAATTCTCAGCAAGCTGGCTGGGGTGGTTTTGGCGCGGAAGGCTTTGATTTTTCCGGTTTTGCCGGCAATCAAGGGTTTGATTTTGATTTAGGAGATATCTTCGGTGATATGTTTTCTGGACGCGGCCGATCGCGCCGTGGTCGTGATATTTCGGTTGATATTCAAATCACATTTGAAGAGTCTGTTTTTGGTGTAGAGAGAAAAGTGTTAATAAACAAAGTTGGGACCTGTGACACTTGTAAGGGTAGTGGGGCTGAGGCTGGATCAAAGACTAAAACTTGTGAGACCTGCAATGGTAAAGGCAAAATCAATGAAACTAGACGTTCTTTCCTGGGTTCGGTCACAGTTAACACTGTTTGTAATACTTGCCATGGCAGGGGTGAAGTTCCAGAGAAATCTTGTAAAACTTGTGCTGGAGAAGGGATAATTAAAAAGAACGAAGAAATTAAAATACAAATTCCGGCTGGTATTGAGTCTGGTGAAATGATTAGGATGACCGGCAAAGGGGAGGCCATATCGGGTGGTCAAGCTGGTGATTTATATATCAAGATTTATGTTGAAGCTCACAAAGTGTGGAAACGCGATGGGGCTGATTTAAGAATGGATTTAAATATTAAATTAACAGATGCTCTGTTGGGGGCAGAGTATACAATAAAAACTTTGGAAGGTTCGGAATTAAAAATAAAAATTCCGGCCGGGATAACTTTTGGGGAAATATTGCGAGTCAAAGACAAGGGTGTGCCACTGGGTGGAAAAAATCGGGGCAATTTGCTTATTCGCGTGGTAATAAATACTCCCCAAAAATTAAACAAAAAGGCTCAAAAATTGATTGAGGAATTACGTGAAGAAGGGGTATAAAACTAATGTTGACAAAAAAAGAATAAAGTGATAAAAATATATAACCTGAGCAGGTGGCTACGATCGGCTTGGCGCCCTCTCTCCAAGGAGGAAAATTCCAATGTGTGGGCATGCCCGTCCCGTTGGAATAAGCGCCACCCCTCCAGCCGTCTGGCTGCCTGCTCAGCTTTTGAGCCCAAACAAGGGCTCTTTTTTTGTTTTAAAATTCAGGGTATAATCTAAAAACTATGTCTACTAAAAAAATTCTCCTATCCGGCATCAAGCCAACTGGTCGACCCCATATCGCCAATTATTTTGGAGCGATGAAGCAGTTTGTTGATCTCCAAGATACTCACGACAGTTTCTATATGATCGCCAACTACCACGGGCTAAATACTATCCAAAATGGCCCAGAAATGGCCGATCTGACCCTAAATCTGGCCATAGATTACCTAGCTATCGGCCTTGATCCAGCCAAGTCAATAATATTTAAACAATCCGATGTGCCCGAGCATGCCGAGCTGGCTTGGATTTTTGACACCATCACCACGATGCCTTACCTAATGCGAGCCCACGCTTTTAAGGATGCCGAGGCTAAAAATAAAGAAATAAGCGTGGGGACCTTTAACTACCCAATGCTCATGGCGGCCGACATTTTAATTTATGACACCGACTTAGTACCGGTTGGGCAAGACCAAAAACAACACGTGGAGTATGCCCGCGACACTGCTGAAAAGTTTAACCGCATTTTTGGCGAGACTTTTAAACTACCCGAACCAAAAATTATTGAAGGTGTGGCGGTGGTCCCCGGTCTTGATGGCCAGAAAATGTCTAAAAGTTATAACAACACTATTCCACTGTTTGCTGAAGATGAGGAGATTCGCGCGCTATGTATGAAAATCGTCACCGACTCTAAAACTCCCGCTGAACCAAAAGACCCAAATACCGACAATATTTTTGCTCTGCACAAGCTTTTCAGTACTGACCAGCTAGCCGATATAGAAGCACGTTATCTTGAGGGGGGAATGGGTTATAAAGAATCAAAAGAATTACTGGCGGAAAATATTATCAAGTTTATCACCCCGCTACGTGAACGCCGAAAAGCTATTGCCTCAAACCCCGACCACGTAAAACAAATTCTAAAAGATGGTGGTGAAAAAGCTCGGGCTCGCGCTATTACCAAAATGAAAGAAGTACAAGAAAAAACTGGACTTAGTTTCTAAATATTAAAATAATAACTAGCTAATGGCTAAAAAGAAGAATCTTAGTAAAGAGGATTACTTAAAAGGCCTTCGTACAATTTTTAAATATCTGGGGGAGAGGAAAAAGACCATGCAAATTTTAATGGCCGTCGCTTTGGTTTTGGCTGTTACCAACCCTCTGATTCCCTATATCACCGGTAAAATGTTGGATTCAATTCTTGATTCCAATAGTTTTAATTTGTTTGACTTAAGTTTTAGAGCCGTCTATGGTTGGTTGTTTATCTGGCTTTCCGTTCAACTAATTACTTACACCCTAGAACAGGTTCGCAATTATCAAACTGGAATCTTAGATATGACCTTGTATGCAACCTATATTTCCAAAGGTTATAACCATCTTCTAAATTTACCACTATCCTTTCATAAGCGAAAAAAAATAAGTCCGCTAATAAACTCTATTCAAAGGAGCGCTAATATGTTTTCAGATATTTCTACTCGGGTCATTATCAATCTTGCCCCTCAATTTTTAAGCATTATTGTAGCCATAATTATTACCGCTAGTGTCAACAAGTCCTTGGCGGGGATTATGCTCTGTGGAGTTTTGGCATACATCTTAGTGCTTATTCGTACGATTGGTCCTAGTACTATTATTCAACGAAAAATTCAGGCTGGTTGGATGAAGGCTTGGCGCGACGGCCATGACAGTTTGGACAATATTGTTGCTGTAAAACAGATGACAGCGGAAAATTATGAGCAGAAAAAAAATCTTAGGAACTTTTTGACTGGCGCTCTAGCTAACAATATCTTAATGGTTAGACTAATGCAGACTATTGGTCTTTATCAAAAATTTATTATTCTTTCTACTCAAACGATAATTTTTATTATGGCTATTACCTTTATTCAGGCGGGCCATATGACAGTAGGGCAACTCATCGCTATTACTAGTTATACCGGTATGTTGTTTGCCCCCTTTATTACCCTTGGAGACTATTGGCGAACAATTCAAAATGGTTTTATCTCTCTAGAAGAATCCGAAAGAACAATGGGTGCAAGCGAAGAAAGATATGTTCCAGACAATGTTATAAATTTACCAAATATAACCGGACAAATAACTTTTCAAAATGTCTCTTTTGCTTATGAAACCGACAAGCCTGTTCTTAAAAATATAAGTTTTGAAGTAAAAGCTGGGGAGGTAATCGCCTTGGTTGGTAAGTCGGGAGAAGGCAAGAGTACCCTCATTGACTTAATCTCTGGTTATCATTTTGCACGCAAGGGAAAAGTTTCCATTGATGGAGTAGATGTAAAAAAACTAGATTTAAAATTTCTTAGATCATATATTGGAGTTGTCCCTCAAGAAGTTGTTTTATTTAACGATACCATTGGGCGCAATTTACGTTATGGCAGTTTTAATGTTGGCGAAGAACAAATGGTGCAAGCGGCAGACAAAGCTCATGCCCTAGAATTTATTGAGAAATTTCCCAAGAAGTGGAAGCAAGTGGTGGGAGTGCGGGGTGTTAAATTGTCGGTTGGACAAAAACAACGGGTAGCTATTGCCCGAGCAATATTACGCAATCCATCTATTCTAGTTTTAGACGAACCAACCTCGGCTTTGGATGCTGAATCAGAACATTTTATTACTGAAGCCTTAGAGGAGTTGATGCGCGGAAGAACTACTTTTATTATTGCCCACCGGCTATCAACCGTGCGACGGGCTGATAAGATCTTAGTTTTCAAAGGGGGCGAGATTGTAGAAACAGGTACCCACGACACTCTCATTCAGATCGAAAATGGTGTTTACCGCCACCTGTATGATCTCCAGATTGGACTACATAAATAGATTTTTTAAGGTGGCAAAAAGCCCTACCTCATGCTAAACTCAAAATCATGAACGAACGCACACTAATCGCCGATTTAGGCCAAAAAATAGGGGAGGAGATACTCATTAAAGGGTGGGTGGATGTTCGGCGCGATCAAGGAAAAATGGTCTTCCTAGATTTTCGTGACCGTAGTGGCAAAGTTCAGGGGGTGGTACTGCCCAATAGCCCAGCTATGGATAATGCTAAAAAATTGCGCACAGAGTTTGTGGTGGCTGTGACTGGTAAAATAAATAACCGACCAGAAAAAAATATAAAAGAGGGAGTATTAAATGGCAATATTGAGCTGGAAATTTTTGAAATTGAAATCTTGAATGAGGCGGAAACAATGCCTATAGATATTTCTACCGACGGTAAAGAGATAGGGGAAGAACACCGCTTACGCTATCGCTATATTGACCTAAAGCGCGAGCGAATGCAGCACAATTTAAAAATGAGACACAAGGTGGTCAAATTAATCAGAGACCGCCTAGACGAGCAAGGTTTTGTAGAAATAGAAACCCCAATTCTGACTAAATCTACTCCCGAAGGAGCGCGAGACTATGTTGTGCCATCGAGACTTGAACATGGTCATTTTTATGCTTTACCACAATCTCCACAACAATATAAGCAGTTATTAATGGTAAGTGGACTTGAGCGATACTTTCAATTAGCTCGTTGTTTCCGCGACGAAGACACTCGTTCGGATCGTCAGCCCGAATTTACTCAAATGGACCTAGAAATGAGTTTTCCAACGCAAGAGGAAATAATTCAGCTAAACGAAAAGTTATTAATTGAAATTGTCCAAACTTATTTCCCACATAAAAAAATTCAAGAATTGCCTTTCCCTCGTTTAACATATAAAGAAGCGATGGAAAAATACGGCACCGACAGACCAGATTTAAGACAGGATAAAAACGACCCCGATCTGTTAGCCTTTTGTTGGGTCATAGATTTTCCCTTCTTTGAAAAAAACGACGAGGGGGGTTGGACTTTTACCCACAATCCTTTTTCGGCACCAAAACCTGAACACATGGAAAAATTAATGAATAAAGAGGATATTGAAAATATTCTTACCACTCAGTATGATGTGGCGCTAAACGGCTACGAGATTGGTGGAGGAAGCATACGAAATCATGTGCCAACTGCCCTGCGTGCTGTATTTGAAATAATGGGTTACCCAACCGAAAGAATTGAGGCTAATTTTGGACATATGTTAGCAGCCTTAGGAGCCGGTGCTCCTCCTCATGGAGGAATAGCTTGGGGTCTGGAAAGATTTTTAGCCATTCTCCTGTCCGAATCTTCTATCCGTGAAGTAATGGCTTTTCCTAAGACTGGTGAAGGAAAAGATTTAATGATGGATTCACCTGACGAAGTTAGTGAAAAACAATTGGTAGAATTGGGTATAAGCATCAAAAAGCCTTTAAAATAAGCTTATTTTGGGGCAGTGAAACCGACCAAAATTTGGTCGGTTTTTACTTGACAATATATTTGTATCTGATATAATTTAATCAGGATTTGAGAATTGGTATAAGGGCTCGGGGCGGGAATCCTATTCATTCCCATTTCATCTTTACCCCGCCCCGAGCCCCCACCTCTTCTCATCCTTGATCTTTCTCCGGATAGAAACATTATCCGGTCCTCATATTCAGGACCAGCGCTTGCGACTGGTCCTTTTTCTTTGTCTAAAAATAACAAGCACGATACAATAAGTACTAATGACTGATAATTTTTTACTTAAACTTGGAGATTTTGAAGGACCACTGGATCTTCTCTTGCAGTTAATAGAAAAAAGAAAACTTCACATTAGTACAGTAAACATTGCGACTGTCGCTGATGATTATATTGCTTATCTTTCGCAATTTGAAAATTTACCCAAACACGAAACGGCTGATTTTTTAGTGGTAGCATCCACCTTAATGCTGATAAAATCAGCCTCACTTTTACCATCTTTAAACTTAAGCCCAGAGGAAGAAACTGACGCTGCCGAGCTGGAGCGACGATTAAAACTTTATCAATATATTCAAATTGTAAGTGGCGATATTAAGAAAATATATGGTCAGAAAATTTTATTTTTTCGTGAGCCAACTAAAAACATAAACCCCGTATTTACACCCACCGGAGAAATAACTAAACCAAATTTACTAGAAACGATGCAAAGGATTTTACAGTCTCTCCCTAAGCCAGAAATTATTCCTCAAGTCATAATAAAAAAGGTTCGCAGTCTACAGGAAACAATTGACGACCTAGCCAACCGCGTTCAAAGAGCTATCTCTATGAAATTCAGCGACTTTGCCCCTAAAGATAAAGCCGAAAGGGTAAATATCATTATTAGTTTTTTAGGTATGCTCGAATTGGTCAAACAGGGGATAATAGATGTTGAACAACACTCACACTTCCAAGATATAAATATGCAGACCACTTCTTCTGGTCTACCAAGGTATTAAAAACCGCGGGCGGGGGTTTACCCCCGCCCGCGGTAGCGAAGAAAATGAAATTGTTCATTCCTTTTTCTCCGGCGGGATAGAATCGGTTTTGATGTGATAGACCACATCACCCCCGACCTGTTCGGCCACTTCAAGCTTCACCGTGTCTCCAAAGCCGAGACGGTTGCCCGCGGGCATATCAACCGTCACTAGACGGGTAATGGCCCGCTCGCCACCATCTAGCACCACTACGCAGACACCCGTCTGCGCATCCTTGAAGGGTGTGGGTTTAGTGGTGACCATCCCTTCGGTCATCACCAACCGAAAACCAACTTCGAGGGGAGTGTTGAGGGTTTTGTTTGTGGTGGTCATGGTGGCACACCCACAAACAAATCCAAATCCAGCAAACACAGCAATGAGTAATCTATTCATCTTTTCCCTTTCTTGTTCTGAACCCGCCTTTTTTTATCATATTTAGACAAGTGTGTCAATGTTTAACTTAACCCCAAATTTATATTGGCCAATGTTATTTTAAGCGGTATAATATAGCCAATATGAATCTCGCATGCCAAATAGAGGCGGTGCTTTTTTATAAGTCTGAGCCGGTAGAAATAACTACATTGGCTAAATTATTAAAAGTTGATGAAGCTGATATAAAGAACTCAATTGAGACCCTTAAAGATTTATTACAAAATGGTGGCCTGAGGCTGATGGAGGTTGGCTCTAGTGTAACTTTGGTTACCGCTCCTGAAGCAACCGAACTAATCGAGCAAATAACCAAAGAAGAATTGAGTAAGGATATCGGTAAGGCTGGACTAGAAACACTAACGATTATTCTCTATCAAGGTAGTGTTAGTAGGGCGGAAATAGATTATATTCGTGGTGTTAATTCCAGTTTTATTTTACGCCACTTGTTGGTGCGGGGTTTAATAGACAGATTACCTAATCCCAACGATGCTCGTAGTTTTGTTTACCAACCGACAGCCAATCTTTTAGCTCATCTCGGGGTTTCTAGTGTGACAGAATTACCAGATTTTGAAAAAGTTAAATTAGATGTGCAATCATTTATGACTAGAAAAGGGGAGAACGATATAGCCGAAGTTAAATAATGAACTGGAATCACCCTAAAATTTACAGTCGATCATTTGTTGTCATATCCGCCGTAGGTTTGTTGTCTGCTGCTATTTTAATTTTACCAGCTCAAGGTGAGGTGATCTCAAAAGAAAGTTTAACCGCTCAAGTAACCCCGCCACCCCCACCAAAACCTTTTCCAGCGGTCACGACCGAGGCTAAAGCGGTGGTGGTTTGGGATGTAGAAAAAAACGAGCCTCTGTATTTTATGAATGCGGATAACAAAATGCCACTAGCTTCTATTACAAAACTAATGACCGCCCTCGTCGCTTCGGAGATATTTGCCCCTGAAGACATTATTCCTATTAGTGAATCCGCCCTCGGCGGTGGTAGTAATGCTGGTCTAATGGCTGGCGATAGCTGGACTGCTAAAAATTTAATTGAATACAAATTGACCACATCCTCAAACGGTGCCGGCACCGCCTTGTTGGAAGCGGCCAAAAATCGGGGCATTGATTTTGTTGCCAAAATGAATGAGCGAGCTCAAACTCTTGGTCTAACTAATACTTTTTATATTAATGAAACCGGTCTAGATATTGAGGGAAGTTATGGCGGGTCATACGGCTCCGCTATAGATACAGCCAAGCTGCTGTCTTATATTGTGGCCGAAAAACCAGACCTACTGGTTTCAACAACCAGATCATATATCACCAGAACCTCTGCTAGTGGACGTAGTTATACCGGAGAAAATACTAATGAAATAGTAGGTAAAATACCCGGTCTAATAGGCTCTAAAACCGGCTTCACTTTGGCGGCGGGGGGAAATCTGGCGGTGGCCTTTGATGCCGGCTTGGCAAGACCAATAGTTGTGGTAGTGTTGGGGTCTAGTAAAAATGGAAGATTTACCGATGTTTTAACTCTGACCAAAGCAACCATTGGGTATTTAGCCAATTAAATTTATAATTTCAAATAAATCTTATGATTCTGTCTATCATTAAAGTATTTGCTCCCACCGCCATTGCCTTTTTTATTGGCATTTCTATCACCCCAGTCCTGACCCATTATTTATATAAATACCGAATGTGGAAAAAGAAAGCAGGTAAAACTTCGCCCGATGGCAGAGAAACGCCTATTTTTAACAAACTTCACGCCCACAAAGAAACTGGTACCCCAAGAATGGGTGGGGTAATAATTTGGGTCAGCGCTTTACTTACGATTGCCGTTATTTGGATTATTTCTCAACTTTTTCCAACTGAAGTAACCACTAAGTTGGATTTCTTATCTCGAAATCAAACATGGCTACCGCTTTTTACTTTAATTTCAGCTTCGCTACTTGGGCTTTTAGATGATATTTTACAAATTAGAGAATCAAAGGACGGAACTTATAATGGGGGCTTATCGTTTTTAAATCGCTTATCCATTGTGATGGTCCTTGGTTTTATTGGCGGTTGGTGGTTTTACACAAAACTTGATGTCCAAGCTATCCACATTCCTTTCTGGGGTGAGCTATTGGTTGGAGCTTGGCTGATACCGATATTTATTTTAGTAATGGCGGCCCTGTTTTCTAGTGGCGTAATAGATGGGCTAGATGGTTTGTCTGGCGGTATTATGTCTATTATCTTTGCCGCCTATGCTGGTATTGCTTTTTTTCAACAACAAGTTGACTTGGCGGCATTTTGTGCGGTCATCTCGGGAGGAACCTTGGCTTTTCTATGGTTTAACATACCGCCCGCCCGCTTTTATATGTCCGAGACAGGTATTTTGGGTCTAACTACTACTTTAACCGTCGTCGCCTTCCTGACTGAATCAGTGCTTTGGCTACCGGTTATTGCTTTTCCTTTGCTTGTTACTTCTGGCTCAGTTGTAATCCAACTTTTATCTAAAAAGTTACGCGCTGGTAAAAAAGTATTCCTCGTTGCCCCGCTACACCATCATTTTGAAGCGATTGGTTGGCCTCCCTATAAAGTTGTTATGCGTTACTGGGTAATTAGTATAATTACTGCTATTATCGGAATGATTCTTGTCTTATTGGATAAATAAAATATGGCCAAAAGCCACAGCCAAAGTCGAATTTTTCTCCTCATCGTCACCCTCTTGTCTGGTGTAGGGTTCTTTATTTTTTTATCCGCCTCACTCGGTATGGTAGAAAATGGTATGGCTGGATTTTTACAAGTTGGTTTAAAACAATTTGCCGTACTAATTATTGGGTTAGTTAGTATGATTATTGTTGCCAACATACCCTATAAATACTGGCGAACCTATTCTTTACCTTTACTTATTTTATCAATTGGCGCCACTCTTTTAGTGTTTATTCCCGGTCTTGGTATTTCGGCCGGGGGTGCTACGCGCTGGATCAACGTGTTTGGCTTCTCTTTTCAGCCAGCGGAAGTGCTGAAATTAGGTCTAATTATTTACTACGCAGCTTGGCTGACTAGTATGCGTCACAAGTCGGGTACCATCCGACAGGGCTTAATACCAATGATTGTGCTATTGGGTATTGCCGGCGGGCTCCTCATTATGCAACCAGATACGGGAACCTTTTTAGTTATTACCTCAGCACTAGTTGGTCAATTTTTTATTAGCGGGGGAAAATGGCGCCACCTCGGGCTGTTATTGATTGGGGGGATAATTGCTCTATCTATTTTAGTGGCCGCTAAACCCTATTTGAAAGATCGAATTATAACCTTTTTAGACCCCGACAGTGACAAACTTGGTTCGGCTTACCAAATAAACCAATCGCTAATTGCTATTGGTTCAGGCGGTGTTACTGGACGAGGCTTTGGCCAAAGCCTGCAGAAATTTAACTTCTTACCTCAGCCGATGGGCGATTCTATTTTCGCGGTTGCCGGTGAAGAATTTGGATTTATTGGGGGAATAATCATTTTACTTTTGTTTCTAATCTTTTCGGTCTATGGTTTAAAAATAGCCGCCGCGAGCCCAGACACCTTTGGTAGACTATTGGTAACAGGGCTTGTTATACTGATTATTAGCCAATCTTTTGCTAATATAGGAGCAATGCTGGGGCTTATACCCCTGACTGGCGAGCCCCTTATTTTTGTTTCTCAAGGTGGCTCAGCCCTTCTTTTTGGGCTAACAGCTGTAGGTATAATATTAAACGTCTCCCGACGTCAAAAACAAGAACAATCATGAAAATCTTATTCACCGGTGGCGGAACCGGCGGACATTTCTACCCGATTATTGCTGTCGCCCAAGAGTTGCGTACAGTTATATATGAAAAAAAATTGCTCGGCACAAAATTTTATTTTATGTCCGATCATCCCTACAACGAAAAACTATTATCAGAAAATGAGATTGTTTTTGTAAGTGCGCCATCGGGCAAGTGGCGTCGTTATTTTTCCTTCCTTAATTTTAGCGACATATTTAAACTACTATACGGAATTATGGTGGCAACTTGGAAATTATTTTGGATATATCCCGATATTATTTTCTCTAAAGGTGGTTATGCGGCTGTTCCGGCCACAGTAGCCGCTCGAATTTTGGGTATACCGCTGTTTATTCACGAGTCGGACTCTCGCCCGGGCCGAGCCAATCTTTGGGCTGGCAAATTTGCCAACCGAATTGCCGTATCTTACCCCAGCGCGGCTGAATTTTTTCCTAAAGAAAAAACCGCTGTTATTGGTAATCCCTTGCGTCGTGATGTTTTAAACCCAATTCCTGAGGGGGCGGCTAAATTTTTACACTTGGAAGAAAATCTACCTATTATTTTAGTTTTAGGTGGTTCATTGGGAGCACAAACAATCAATAATGTAATTTTAGAAACCCTGCCTCAACTGATTGAAAAATATCAAATTATTCACCAGACCGGAAAAAATAATTTTGATGATATTCAAAGTCGCTCGTCGGTAATTTTACAAAATATTGAACACAAGGGTCGTTACCAAGTTTTTCCTTATTTAAACGATTTGGCTATGCGTATGGCGGCGGGTATTTCCAGTTTAGTCGTTACGCGAGCAGGCTCTGCTATTTTTGAAATTGCCCATTGGCACATACCATCTATTATCATCCCTATCCCCGAAGAAGTAAGCCACGACCAACGGACCAATGCTTTTACCTATGCTCGCTCAGGTGGAGCGGTGGTGGTAGAAGAAAACAATTTGTCTCCATCGGTACTCATATCAGAAGCCGATCGGATTCTTTCCAGTTCAGAAACTATAGAAAAAATGAAAGCTGGCGCTATCAGCTTTGCTCGACCCGATGCTGGGCGAAAAATTGCCGAAGAAATAATAAAGATTGTTTTACCACATGAAGACTAATATTGTTACCCGCTTTGCCCCTAGTCCTACCGGACTCTTGCATGCCGGCAACTACCGCACGGCCGTTTTTTCGTATTTATTTGCCCGCCAAAATGGTGGCAAGTTTATTTTGCGTATTGAAGATACCGACAGGGAGCGAAGCAAACCCGAATACGAAGCTAATATTTTAGAGTCACTCGCTTGGCTTGGTTTAGACTTTGACGAGAAGTACCGCCAGTCCGAAAATGCGCCCCTTCACCGCGAATATTTAGAGAAAATGATTGCCTCGGGCCACGCCTATATTTCCAAAGAGACTCCAGCTA
>CAYSSL010000008.1:0-15230 GCA_964433715.1 uncultured Candidatus Saccharibacteria bacterium
CGACCTTTGCGGGAAAAAGATATTATCGTGTCTATTTTTACCCCAGACTTGGGGTTAATTCATGCGTCTGTTCGTTCGGCGAGGGATATTCGTTCTAAGTTGCGTCCCCACGCTAGTCGCTACAGTCTAGTGAAAGTCAGTTTAATAAGAGGTAGAGAGTATTGGAAAGTGGTCGGTTTGGAAACTCTTGATCTAATGCATCCTATCTGGAGCCAGCGTGATCTAGCTGTGCCAGCGGCTCGCCTGTACGCTCTTTTGGAGCGACTGGTTGGCGGTGAAGAAGCTGCTCCTGAGCTCTATTATGATTTTGCTGCTCTTTTGCGGCTAATGGGTGTTCTACCAGTAGAAGAGCGGGCCAAGTGGGCTCAAAATTTGGAGTGTATTGCGGTTTTGCGTATTTTAAATCGATCGGGATACTTGCCACGGATACCACTTATTGAACCTTTTATTGATCCACCAGAAGTAGACGAGGCGTTGGTTCGAGCCATTAGTCCAATCCGACTAGAAGCTATTAAGACGATCAATCGAGCTTTTGATGATGCCAATGTCTAGTTGAGCCTTAGTTTGTGCTATAATTTTTCTATGGCCGAAGCGGAGGAACCCAATCGTCTTGATGAGATAGAAAAAAAACTATACCGCCGGGACGCTCTGTCTGGGCATTTGTCGCGCACCGAGCTTCATGGGCGGTTTAAAAATATAAAAGATGGGTGGGGAGAACCTGACCTACCTGCAGATAGTAATAAAAATATGTCCAATTCATTTTTAGCCAAGCTTTTGATTTTTGCGATTATCTTTTTTATTGGCACATTAGCCATTGCTGGCTTTGTGATTTATCGGGGAAGCAATCAAATTTCTGGCAATAATATTGATTTGGACATTAAGGGACCAGTGGCTGTTCGGGCGGGAGACGAGACTTCCCTTCAGATAATAATTGGAAATCGCAATTCTACTGGGTTACAAAATGTTAAATTAATCATAGAATATCCGACCGATACCAAGCGTGCCAGTTCTACTTTGGAAAATTTAGCGCGAGAAATTATAGACATTGGCGCTGTTGACTCTGGTGAAGCGGTCAGAAAAACGGTAAAAGCGATGTATTTCGGGGCCGAAAAGGAGGATAAAAAAGTCTTGGCCAAGTTAGAATATCGGGTGCCGGGGTCTAATGCTCTCTATACCAAAGAGGCTGATACTCATTTTACTATTAGTGCTCCGCCAGTAAATTTAGCGGTCAATATTCCACCGGAAGCGCCCGCGGGTGAAGAGATAAAACTTGCTATCACTCTTACACCTAAAGCTGTCGATCTCTCTGGTCCTACACTTGTAACTGTTGACTATCCTAGCGGTTTTGACTTTATTTCGGCTGATATTGAGCCGACTTTTGGTGATAATATTTGGCTTTGGGAGCAAATGGAGACAGGTAAGGATATTTCCTTTAATATTGTGGGAAAAATAAATGGTTTACCTAACGATCGTAAATCTTTTAAGATTTCCGCTGGATCGCAAGATCCGATTGGGGAAGATACGATTGATTTTGTTTACAATGAAGTTTTTAAGACAGTTGTTTTAGAAGAGCCGTTTGTAGTCGTTTCGCTTAAAATAAATGGTAGTGATACTAATGGCCAAGTGGTCGGTGGAGCCGAAGCTGTGCGGGTTGATATTGATTGGGTAAACAATTTATCAACTTCGGTTAGTGATGCTTCTATTGAGTTGGTTCTAAACGGTGAAGCTTTAGATAAAGCACGAGTGACTCCGGGCCGTGGTTATTATCAAACTTCACGTGATATTATCACTTGGACCAAAAACAACGAACCTAAGCTCGCCATAATTGAACCGAGCGAAAAAGATTCCACTAGTTTTTCTTTTTATACTAAAGATCTTTCGGCCGCCGCTTTGGCTTCGGTCAGAGATCCAATGGTTAATTTCAGTTTAATTCTAAAGGGGACACGTACTTCAGAGGGTTTTGCGGGTGAAGAAATAAAAACCACCGTGGTTAAAAATATTAGACTTCGATCGCTGGTCCGTTTTTCAGACGAATCTTTATATCGCACCGGTGTTATTCAAAATACTGGACCACTACCACCCAAAGTGGGGAGTGAGACTACTTATACTATCGTATGGTCTATTTTGAATTCATCCAATACCCTTAGAGAGACTGTAGTAAAAACAATACTACCACCTTATGTTTCTTGGAAAAATATTAAAAAGCCAGAGGCTGAAAATATAACCTTTAATCCAACTAGTCGTGAATTAGTCTGGGATATTGGTCGCTTGTCACCCGGTAGTAGTGCTCGCCAAGTATCTTTCCAAGTGGGAGTGATTCCAGAGTTGTCCCAAGTTAGAAAAGCCCTATCTTTAACGGGGCCAGCTACTTTAAAGGCATTTGACACTTTTACCGAAACAGTGATACAAGAGAAGACAAAAGGGGTTGATACTAATCTATCTACCGAACCCGGTTTTTCAGTTTTAAACAGTCAGGTGGTCCAATAACTATTAATTTATGCCGATTGAACAAAATGTAACAATGGAAAAGGTCGTGAGTTTAGCCAAAAGGCGAGGCTTTATTTATCAGGGCTCCGAAATATATGGCGGGTTAGCTGGTAGTTGGGACTACGGCCCATTGGGCGTGGCACTAAAAAATAATATTAAGAATTTGTGGTGGAAACGGTTTGTTTTGGACCGAGAAGATATGTATGGTTTTGACGCCGCTATTTTAATGAATCAAGAGGTGTGGAAATCTAGTGGTCATGTAGGGGGTTTTTCGGACCCGTTGGTAGAGTGCACTAAATGTAAAAAAAGATTTAGAGCCGATCATTTGGATGATAAAACTAAATGTCCAGATTGTGGGTCTGCGCTAGGTGAAGAAAAACAATTTAATATGATGTTTAAAACATTAGTTGGAGCCACTGAAGATGAATCGGCGGTGTCTTATTTGCGACCAGAAACAGCTCAAGGTATGTTTGTAAATTTTAAAAATGTTTTAGATTCTTTTCATCCTAAATTACCGTTTGGTTTGGCTCAAATTGGCAAGGCTTTTCGTAATGAAATTGCTCCACGTGATTTCCTTTTTCGTACTCGTGAGTTTGAACAGATGGAAATAGAATATTTTGTTAAGCCAGAAGATTGGCAGCGGGCGTTTGAAGAGTTGCAAGGAGAGGTCCACTCCTTTACTAAGGATATTGGGTTAACGGTGGATAAAATACATGAACTTGAAGTGGCAGATGGTGACCGAGCCCATTATTCTAAGAGGACAATTGATTTTGAATTTGATTATCCATTTGGGCGTAAAGAATTGTATGGCTTGGCTTATCGGACCGATTTTGATTTATCTGCTCACACCGCTGGGAGCAAGGTAGACATTTCCTATTTTGACGAAGAAACAAAACAGCGTTTTGTTCCTCATGTCATTGAACCGTCGTTTGGGGTAGATCGGACAGTGCTAGCGGTTTTAACCGATGCCTATACTGAAGATGAAATGGGTGGTGAAGTCCGGTCATATTTAAAATTAAACAAAGCGGTAGCTCCCATTAAAGCCGCCGTTTTCCCTTTACTTAAAAATAAACCAGAATTGGTCGCCAAAGCCCGAGAGATTTATCTTGCCCTGAAAAAAGACATTGGAGCCGTTGTTTTTGATGACAATGGCAATATTGGTAAGCGCTACCGCCGTCAAGACGAAATTGGGACCCCGGTCTGTATTACGGTAGATTTTGACACTTTAGAGGACAACACTGTCACGGTGCGAGATCGGGATACTGGCGCTCAGGAACGAGTTCCTGTAGCAGGCCTTTCCGCTTATATCTCAAAATAATCTTTCCCGAATTGAATCTATCGGGGGAGTGTAGTACGATACAATCACCTAATATGTCTCAGACCCCAGCCACTCAGCAGCTTGTAATATCTACCGGTACTATCATTAGAACCGTTTTTGTTTTAGTGATAGCTTTTTTGTTGTACCTTCTCCTTGATCTTGTGTTGATAGTTTTAACGTCGGTTGTTATAGCTTCGGCGGTAGAACCGGCCACTAGGTGGTTCGGCCGTTATCGTATACCACGAGTACTGGCGGTAATATTTATCTATTTACTCGCCTTTATTTTGATTGTTGGCTTTGTTTATATTTTTGTTCCACCACTTTTTGTAGACATAACCCAGCTTTCAATTGCTTTACCCGACAACGCTCTAGACGTACCTCTCTTGGAGAGACTGGCTCCACTCTCGGCCATTTCCGGAGATTTCTTCCCCGGTCTTTCCATTGAGGCTATGCTTGCAGACCTACAGTCAATGCTCGCCAATTTTTCTGGTGGTACCTTTACCACAGCTAGCAATGTTTTTGGCGGAGCTTTTAGTTTTATCCTTATTATGGTTATTTCCTTCTATTTAGCGGTTCAAGATCGAGGTATTGAAAATTTTCTTCGCATAATAGTACCCTTGCGTTACGAATCATACGTCGTAGATTTGTGGAAAAGATCACAATATAAAATTGGTCAATGGATGAAAGGTCAGCTTTTGCTGGGACTAATTGTTGGCGTTTTGGTCTACCTCGGTCTTACTATTTTAGGTATAAAATATGCTCTAGTCTTGGCTATTTTGGCGGCCATGTTTGAGCTTATACCAATTTTTGGACCCGTCTTATCTGCTATTCCAGCGGTATTTTTGGGGTTTGCTACTAGTCCTACGGCTGGTCTAATGGTAATTGGCCTTTATGTTATTATTCAACAGTTTGAAAATCATCTTATTTATCCGTTGGTAGTTAAGAAAATAGTGGGCGTGCCAGCCATTATTGTTATTTTAGCTTTAATTGTGGCTGGCCAACTGGCTGGATTTTTGGGGATTATCTTGGCCGTACCGGCCGCCACCGTGATTATGGAGCTAGCCCATGATGCCGAGAGACGAAAGTTGAATGTTCAGTCCACACGTTCAGAAAACGCCGCTTAATTTTATGTCCAAAAAGACTTTTTATATCACGACGACTTTGCCGTACGTGAATGCTGAACCGCATATTGGTTTTGCAATGGAGCTGGTGCGGGCCGATATTATTGCCCGTTATCAAAAATTAATGGGCCAAGAAGTATTTTTTAATACTGGGACCGACGAACACGGTCAAAAAATATATCAAAAAGCGGTTGAAGCGGGGGAGGAGCCCCAAACTTATGTTGATGGTTACGCAGCCAAATTTAAAGCCCTCATTCCACTTTTAGGAATTTCCAGTGATATAAATTTTATTCGAACGACCGATAGACATCATGTTGAAGCGGCCCAAGAATTTTGGCGTCAGGTTGATCAAAATGGTTTTATTTACAAAAAACAATATGAGACTAAATATTGTATTGGTTGTGAGCTAGAAAAGACTGATTCTGAGCTTGAAAATGGTCGGTGTCCAATTCATCCCGACAAAGAAATAGAATTGCGCGCCGAAGAAAATTATTTTTTCAAATATTCAGCTTTTGAGGAGCAACTACTTGATTTATACGAGAAAAATCCCAATTTGGTTACACCGGATTTTCGCTTCAATGAAATAAAAAGTTTTGTCAAAAGTGGTTTGCGAGATTTTAGTATTTCGCGCTTAAAAACTAAAATGCCGTGGGGGATAGCGGTGCCAAATGACCCAGATCAGGTTATGTATGTTTGGTTTGATGCCCTAGTAAATTATATTTCCGCTATTGGCTGGCCTAATGATGAGACTAAATTTAAAAAGTGGGGAGCAGAGTCTGGTGGTATGGTGCAATATGCCGGTAAAGACAATTTACGACCGCAGGCGGGAATGTGGCAAGCCATGTTGATGGCTGCTAATTTACCACCGTCAAAAAATATTATTATTGATGGGTTTATCAATGCGGCTGATGGTCAAAAAATGTCTAAGTCGCTAGGTAATACCATAAATCCTGTCGAATTGGTGGATGAATTTGGGGTAGAGGCGGTGCGCTATTATATTGCCCGACATATTAACGATTTTGAAGACTTCGATTTTTCGCTGGAAAAAATGAAGGAATCCTATAATGCTGGTTTAGCTAATGGCTTAGGTAATTTAGTCAGTCGGATTATGAAAATGGCTTCGACTCATCTTGAGGTATCGGTTGATGTTCCGGAAAAATCCATCCCAGAAGATTTTAAACAGGCTCTCAATAACTTTAGAATCAACGAAGCGGCTGATATTATTTGGCGTTGGATTAGTGACTTAGATAAAAGGATTCAGGCCGAAGAGCCATTTAAACTTATAAAAAATGATCTAGAAAAGGGTAGAGTTATTATTACGGAACTGACAGTAGGGTTGTATACGATTGGGCGGATGCTTAACCCCTTAATGCCAGAGACTTCGGCAATCATCAAAAGCTTAGTGAAAGAAAATAAAATGCCCGAAGCACCACTTTTTGTCCGTAAAGATTGAAGTTATGGCTGAACCTAAATTTATCGATGCTCATGCCCATGTTAACTTCGCTGCATTTGATGGTGATCGGGAAGAGGTGATAAAGAAAACTTTATCTGATGGGGTATGGATGATAAATGTTGGGACCCAGTCTGATACCTCAAAAAGTGCAATTGAATTGGCGGAAAAATATGAAGAGGGTGTATATGCCATTGTTGGTTTACATCCAGTTCATACTGCTAAGTCGTATCACGACGAAGCTGAGCTGGGCGAGGGGGGGAAAGCCTTTACTTCACGCGGTGAAGATTTTGACGTGGCCGTTTATGAAAAACTAGCTCGCCACCCGAAAGTGGTTGGTATTGGCGAATGTGGTTTAGATTATTTTAGAATTGGCGGTGAGGAAGAAAAAGTAAGACAGAAGGAAATTTTTAAGCAGCAAATTGAATTAGCTATCAAGGTTGATAAACCACTAATGTTGCATATTCGCAACGCTTACCAAGATGCCCTGTCTATTCTTGGTTCTTATGCCTCAATTAATAATTCTCGTTTGCGGGGAGATGTTCACTTTTTTGCTGGTACTATTGCCGAGGCTAAATCGTTTCTTGATTTAGGATTTACTATATCTTTTACGGGGGTTATTACTTTTGCCAAAGAGTATGAGGAGTTGATTAAATTTGTTCCTCTCAATAAAATTTTAATTGAGACTGACTGTCCCTACGTTACACCGGCCCCTTATCGGGGTAAAAGAAATGAACCCCTGTATGTGGCGGAAGTGGCCCAAAAAATAGCCGATATAAAAGGCCTTTCGGTGGAGGAGGTTGGGCGTCAAACCGTTGAAAACACTAGGTCTTTGTTTGGTTTTTAGACTTTTTGACATTTCCGTGGCCTTCTGATAGGATACCCGTACATATGGCAGAAGAACAAGTTTTAGATTTAGATAAAAAAGACCCGAAAGTCTATGAAATAGGCTATTTGTTGGTTCCCTTTGTTGGTGAAGCTGAAAAAGATTCTACCGTTAAGAAGGAAATAATTTCCGTCATTGAAAAGCGAGGCGGTAAGCTAATGAGCGAAATTGCTCCTTCTATGCGCAAGCTGGCTTACTCCATCAGAAAGATGATTAATAACAAATATAGTGTTTTTCGCGATGGTTATTTTGGGGCGGTGAAGTTTGAACTAAATCCAGCTGAGACCGCTGAGTTAAATAAGGATCTTTTCAAATCAGATTCTATTATCCGCTTTTTATTACTGGAAACCGATCGGGCGGGTGAGCTAAAACTTCGTATGCCAACCTCTTCTCGAATGATCACCACTCCTGTTTTTGCTAAGCCAAACCCAGTGGAGACGGAAAAAGCTCCAGCCCCAGAGTCGACGGAAAAGGCGATTGATAAAGAAATTGACGATCTTCTGGTAACCTCTTCCTAATTTTTATGTATCTTAATAAGGCTATCATTATTGGAAATTTGACTCGCGACCCCGAAGAGCGTCAGTTGCCATCGGGTGCAGCGGTAACCAGCTTTAGTGTTGCCACTAATCGGGTTTGGAAAGACAAAAATGGTGCCAAGCAAGAAGATACCCAATACCACAATGTTGTAGTATTTGGACCACAGGCACGCAATTGTGCTCAGTATTTAAGAAAGGGGAGCTCGGTATTAGTAGAGGGTCGGATGCAAACCAGAAGTTGGGATGCTCCAGATGGCTCTAAAAAATATCGGACCGAAATTATCGCTGATCGGGTCCAGTTTGGTAACCGTCCGGGGACAGGAAGTCCCGACTCGCGACCAGTTGGCGATGAGCCATCTCAAGATAATGGTCGTGAAGCAGGTGAGACGATAGATTATCCAGAAGAAGAGATTAATCCAGAAGATATTCCGTTTTAAGATTTAAAATATTTTACTATGAAGCAATGTTACTTTTGTACAAATAATTTGAAGGATATTGATTATAAGGACACCGATGTTCTTAAGGAATTTATTGATGGTCACGCCCGACTAACAAAACATCATAAGAATGCCAATTGTTCTTTGCATCAACGTAAACTGGCTCTAGCGGTAAAGCGCGCTCGCTTCCTAGCTCTTATGCCTTTTATAAACGGTTAATCTCTCCAAACCAAAAAACACCCTCTAAAGAGGGTGTTTTTTGGTTTGGAGAACTATAAGTTAGACACGACTGGTGTACTCGCCAGTTTCGGTATTTACCTCTACAATATCGCCCTCGTTTACAAACAGTGGAGCGGTGATTGTAACACCAGTTTCTAATACTATTTGTTTGGTGGCTCCTTGGGCGGTATTTCCTCGTACGGCTGGAGCGGCTTCCTTTACTTTGAGCTTTACTTTAATAGGAATAGCCAAACCCATTGATTGGTCTTTAAACGATAAAAGGTCTACCGTATCGTTTTGTCTGACATATTTTAATTTATCAGAGACCAGATCCGCTGACAGTTGAAAGCGCTTGGCGGGGTTATCAATTTCACAAAACCAAAACTCACCGCGATTGGCGTATAAATATTTTATTTGTCGACTTTGAATATCAGCCTCATCCACTTTCTCACTTTGGTGAAAAGACTGTTCAATTACTTTGCCGGTCATCAAATTTTTGAGTTTGGTTTGGTTTACCGGCTTTCTTTGTTGTTTGCGAAAAACATGAGAGTCTATTACCTCATAAGGTTCATCCTGCCACACGATAAATTTCCGTGGCCTAATTTCATTATATTCAAGCATGACTGATTTATGATTTAAGAACTAACTATCTGCTGTTTAATCTTTTTAGTCAGTTCATTTTTAATTTTAGGGTTGTCCTTTAGGTAGGTGCGAGCCGCATCATAGCCTCGTCCTAGTTTTAGGTCTTCCCCGGCGTCGGTCGTATAAGAGTATGACGAGCCAGACTTTTGGATTAAATCATATTTTTCACCAAGTGCAATTACTTCACCTTCGGGTGAGATTCCCTCATTGTATAAGACGTCAAATTCAGCTACTCGGAAAGGGGCTGCTACTTTGTTTTTTACCACCTTTACTCGTACTCGGCCACCAACCACTTCCTCACCTTTTTTAATTTGGGCAATACGGCGAATATCTAGTCTAACTGAAGAATAAAACTTTAGCGCCTTACCACCTGGGGTTGTTTCTGGGTTGCCAAACATTACCCCTATTTGCATGCGGATCTGGTTTATAAATATAACAACGGTTTTAGATTTGGCGACAATGGCGGTCATTTTGCGTAAGGCTTGGGACATTAGACGAGCTTGTTTGCCTACATGGTGAGCACCAACATCACCTTCGATTTCATCTTTAGGAGTTAGGGCGGCAACTGAGTCTATGACAATGACATCTATTTTGCCCGATCGCACTAAACTTTCTACGATTTCTAAGGCTTGTTCGCCGTAGTCGGGCTGGGATATTAAAAGTTGATCAATTTTTACCCCTAACTTTTTAGAATATTCAGGGTCAAGGGCATGTTCGGCATCTATAAATGCACAGATACCTCCTTTGGCTTGAGCTTCAGCTATTATATGAAGAGCTAGGGTTGTTTTGCCGGATGATTCTGGTCCAAAGATTTCAATAATCCGACCACGAGGAACACCGCCAATACCTAAAGCCAAATCAAGACCAAGAGAACCACTGGATATGGCGTTAACATTTACTTTCGGTTTTTCGCCCAGTTTCATTATGGCTTCATCGCCAAAGCGAGACTGGATCGATTTAATAGTATCTTCAATATTGTGGCCACCTTCTGGTACGGCGGTCTTAGCTTTATTTTTCGGCATGTAATATTCTTTAGCCTTTATAATGAAGCTCAATTCTTTTGGTCACAGTCCGGCCAAAGGAGTCTTCAGCTTGTAGGGTCAGTATATTATAGCCCGCGAAGAGGAGCAACGGTTCACTAAAGCGACCTTCATCGTCGGTAAATATCTGGCGATTGTTTAGATAAATCTTGGCAATTCGATCGGCCTGACCTTTTATGATAGCTAATTCTTTACCGTAAGTACTACCAGTTGTTGGTGAGATAACGGTGATCTCGGGACCGCTTAGGATGGCGGCGGTTTTAAAATAGCTATATATACCGATAATGAGAAAAATACCTATCATGAGGACTAAGGAGAGGCGGTATCTACTGTATGAGGAGAAGAAGGGCATTTGGTTAAAAGATTAGCCGATGGTTGGTTCGGTTGGATTGCTTTCGCGATAAACTTCACGTGGTTTAGCGCCATCGCCGGGGCCAATAACACCACGTTCTTCAAGCATGTCTAAGAGGCGAGCAGCTCTGGCATAACCCACTTTTAGTTTGCGCTGGAGATAGGAAGCCGAGGCTTTACCTGCTTCCATGACCGCCAGTCTAGCATCTTCATAGAGGTCGTCATCGTCACCATTGTCATTATCTAGAGCGGTAGAAAACAAAGCATTGCCACTGCCGGAATCATTGTTTTCTAGGTTTATTTCATCCATTAGTTCGTCTTTGTATTGGTCGGCAAGGTAAGCAACCACTGATTTTACTTCTGACTCTGATATATAGGCGGACTGAAGGCGAATAGGCTTGGACATATCTCCCGATAGGTACAACATATCGCCGGCTCCTAGGAGTTTTTCAGCACCAATGGTGTCTAAAATGGTCCGTGAGTCTATTTGTGAGGCAACCTGCAAGGCAATACGAGTTGGAATGTTAGCTTTAATCAAGCCGGTAATAACTTCAACCGATGGTCGCTGGGTTGATAAGATAAGATGAATACCGACCGCTCTAGACATTTGGGCTAGGCGCACAATCGCCGCCTCTAGTTCGCGGGGATAGGATGACATAATATCAGCCAGCTCATCAATAATTATGACAATATAAGGCATTTGTTCTACCTCTATATCACTATCGTCAGCTTTGGCTAGAGCCGGTTTCAATACATTTTCATGATATGACTGAATGTCGCGAACCGCTTCTTTTTCTAAAATATCGTAGCGTCTATCCATTTCTTTGGCGGCCCAGCGTAAAGCGACGATGGCTTTTTTAGCATCCGTTATGACCGGTGTTAGAAGGTGGGGTATTTTATTGTACAGAGTCAACTCTACTCTTTTAGGGTCAATCATTATAAACCTCATTCTTTCTGGAGGGTTGCGATAAAGGAGGGAAGTGATTAGAGCATGAATGGTGACCGATTTACCCGATCCGGTGGCTCCGGCGATTAGCATATGAGGAGCTTTGGCGACATTGGCAAAAGAGGCTAATCCAGATATGCCGCGACCCATGCCAACCAAAAGGGGATGGTGGGATGAGGAAAATTCTTTGCCACTTAAAATAGAAGCTAGACCAACTGTTGTTTTTTGGCTGTTGGGTATTTCTATACCCACTAAAGATTTTCCCGGAATCGGGGCTTCAATACGCAAGGGGTGGGCCGCCAAAGCCAAAGCCAGATCATTTTGGAGGTTGACGATGCGTGACAACTTAACTCCTTCGGCTGGTTTTAAGGCATAGCGTGTAATAGATGGCCCGATAGATATTTCATCCATTTCCACGTTAATACCAAAGTTGGCTAGGGTGCGTTTAATAATATTGGAATTGGCTTTAATATCGCCCACCCCTGGTTTACCAGAGTCTTTAGATAAAAGAGACAGAGGGGGCGGGGTGAACTCCTTACCTCTTTTGGTAAAACTGGCGAGGGATTTAAAGAAACCACCATCGTTGTCTATTTTTTCGGTTGTTGCTGTAAGTGGTGGGGCCGTCACTCGTTCACTTTTTTTATTGTCTGGTTCGTCTTCAGCTAAATCATTGCCGTTGTGAATGATTGGTTCAAGGCTCGGGTTCACGTTATCATCAACTTTTTTCTTGCCAAATTGATATCCAAACAGCTTGAGTTCTAGGGTGAGCCGAGTATCAAAAATTATAAATACTCCAATTAAGGCTAAGGCTCCTAAAATAACTAAACTGGTGTAGATTTCAAAAAGTTTGATTAGGGGATTAGAGATAAGGCTGCCTACAATGCCGCCCGATTCTTTGTCATTCATTATTATGCTTACCAAGCCAAGGCTGGACACAAATAGTAGTAGCCCACCCGATAGTTTGTGGATTACAAAGTTGGGCCGAATGGTTTTTAGAAATGATATACCTATTACAAAAAAGACTAGGGGAATAAGAAAGTATCCCGCCCCAAACAAAAAGTCCAAACCTTGATAAGAATATTGACCAACCAAACCCGCTTTATCAAAACGAGCAAGAAGGACAAAAACCCCTAAAACTAAAGAGATGATCGCCAGTATGCCTTGCTTTGTTTCAGTTTGCAGACCGGAAATGGCCAAGGCGGGCACTTCCTTATCTTCTTTTTTCTTGCGGCCCATAAATATTTAAAAAGAAAGAAGGTAATAAATAATAAGTTCTTTTAATTATAGCAAATAAAGGCTCTAAATCGTACTCAAATAAATAGGCTTTCAAAATATGGCTTTAAATAAGGACTTTTTGGACGTGACCTTGAAAGTATTGGACAATAAAGACTGTCTTATATATAATACACGATATAAGACAAAGCTTGTAAAGGTCAAAAAGCCAATTTTATATAAGACCAAGGTTTTGTCCGTTATGTGCCATAAAGGCCTAAAAACTACAATGACCGAAATAACAATGTCTAATACTAGTCCGTTGGTAGAATATGTTTCTCTAAAAAACGAGCGTCTGGCTTCGGCTATTTATATGGTGACAAATCTTATGCCTGATTCTGAGCCACTAAAGTGGAAACTTAGAGATCTGAGTATTGGGATTATTTCTACGTCTCGTTTTTGCTTAAATAATTCTGAAGGACAAAATTCTGATAATCAAAAGACTTTTTCGGTCGTCGGTGGACTAGTTTCCCAGATTGATGAAATCGTTTCCCTAATCAACGTGTCCTTGTCGGCCGGTACTGTGTCCCAAATGAATTTCACGATCTTAAAGCAGGAATACTTGTCTTTGAAAGATTTACTAGTGTCTAATTTTTCAGCTAATAATTTTGGTTCTTATTTATTGTCTGGTGGAGAAAAAGAAGTTATTTCACCAATGGTTGGTTTGAACGACCAAGGCACGACACCACCCTCCCTTACAGAAAAAACAAAAGACAAAATTGAATCTGAACATTATATAAATTATTTAAAAACAGATAGACCGTCTGTTAATAAAAATTCAAATAATTCTAGTGTTAGAAGTGTGCCGATTAAAAACACCGAAAGTCTTCAAAAAGACAGTCGCAAGTCTACGATCACCAACTATCTTAAAGGACGCGATTGGACATCAATAAAGGACATAGCGCGAGTGGTGCCTAACTGCAGTGTCAAAACAGTGCAGAGAGAATTGGTGGAGTTGGTGACTGTCGGGGCTCTAGAAAAAATAGGCGAAAGACGTTGGAGCCGATATAAACTATTGCTTGGTTAAAAAATATTAAAACGAGCTTGTATTTATTGACTTTTTGAGTTTTTCCTGTAATACTTTTGTCTAGAAAGTTAAATTATAAATTTGTCCGCCTTGGGGGTTCTCAACCTAAAAGTTGGTAGATGGCTAATGTCTTTGTTGTACTTATCCACAAAGAAACCAAGCCCAGTTTGCAGGCGTGTTAGCAAAAGATTATAATTTAACAAGTGCCACTTTTTTGTAGTGGTAAAAGACCTTGGTCATTGAAAACTTAATATTATAGACGAAATAAAATTGAATTAATTACTACTGTTACGGTTGAATGAAAGCCTCTGGCTGAATATCTGTCTGTCCTATTTCACTCATGTTATTAAACTCTGCAGAGTTGATCTGTAGAGGTTAATAAAAAAAAGTTATCAAAATGTAAAGTTTTGAGGTGGTAAAAAACTTCAGGACTTATGCATTGATAAGCTTAGGTGTAAAGATGTCTGGTACATGTCGATGTGTGCCAAAGATATTTTTATTTCTAGGCACGATTCAATTACAAGTTGAATTATAAGTAAAGCTTTATTGGTAATTCATTATATGATCACACTTAAAAAGACTATAGCTCTTGTTGCCGGTGTGGCAGCGGGCGTTATGGTATTTGCTGTAGTAGCCGCTCCGGCTCCTGCACAAGCAGAAACTGCTGCTGAGACTCAGGCTGCAATCGACAAGCTTATGGCTGAGATTGCTAAGCTTCAGGGTCAGATGGGTGGTTCTGCAACCGTGAATGCTTCGGTATTCACTCGCGATTTAACTATTGGTTCGACTGGTGCAGATGTTACTGCTCTTCAGCAGTTGCTTATTGCTAAAGGTCACGTAATTGCTGCTGGTGCAACTGGTTACTTCGGTGCCCAGACTAAGGCCGCTCTTATGGCTTATCAGGCTGCTAACGGTCTTCCTGCTACTGGCTACTTTGGTCCGATGACTCGGGCTAAGGTTACCGCTTCAGCAGGTACAGGCACTGGTACTGGTACAGGCACTGGTACAGGCTCAACTGGTGAACTAGAAGGTGGTGCTGGTTCTTTGTCCGATGTTGACTACGTTTCTAAGTTGTCCAACGAAGAAGTAGGTGAAGGTGAAGAAGATGCTGAAGTTGCTGGTCTTGAAATAGAGGCTGATGACAACTCCGACATCGAGATTACCGCTGTAAACCTAAACTTCTCGGCTGGTACTGCAGGTAGCGACTTCGACAAATATGCTGACGAAGTATCTATTAGCCTAGACGGCGAAGAACTTGCTCGTCTTGATGCTGACGAATTTACCGACGACGACAACTTTGACAAGACTGTTTCTCTAGACCGTGGTGGTATCATCAAGGCTGGCGATACAGGCAAACTCGTAGTTGCTGTTTCTGGTATTTCAAACCTTGATACACCAGATGAAAACGACACTTGGACTCTTGAGTTCGAATCTGTTCGTTTCCGCGATGGTCAGGGTGCAGTCGTAACTGACTCCGACACTGGTGACATCAATGATG
>CAYSSL010000008.1:15330-19860 GCA_964433715.1 uncultured Candidatus Saccharibacteria bacterium
GATAACCTTGATTGGACTATCGACGGTGGTGATACAGTAGAAGTATTGGTTCAGGTTGATATCAACGACATTGAGGGGGACTTCATAGCAGGAACAACTTTGTCTGCTGATGTAAACCCAGACGACACTGCTTGGGATATTGAAGATGAAGAAGGTAACGACGTTGCTGCTACCGACAAAACCGGTGCTGCTACTTCCGATGCCCACGTCTTCTACTCTCAGGGTATTCGCATCGTATCGGTATCTGAAGCAAATGATTTGAAAGACACTAACGGCGATACTGCTGGTGGTGAGCAAGGTCTCTTCACTATCAAGTTCGACGTTACTGCTTTTGAAGATGATATGTATCTACCTCTTGGTGCTACTATCTCTACTTCTTCAGTAGATACTAACGATGCCATCTCTTATGTTATTGAGAACAGCGATGGTACTGCTCAAATGTTGAATGCTGCTGGTCTTGCTTCTACAACTGCTGCCGTTTCTTCGACAGCTGATACAAGTGGTGCTTACTACTTGATTGAAGAAGGTCAGACTGAATCATTCACTTTGACTGTTACTTTGACCCCAGCTGCTGATGGTTACTTCCGTGCACAATTGTACGGCGTAAACTACAACGTAACTACAGCTGATAACGCAGACACGATGCAGACTGCAACTCCTGCTTCTGACTTTGAGACTGATTTCGTTGACATCAACGTCTAATCGTCTTGACTGTCTAGCTTGAGCTCCTAGAGCCAAGCTAAGCACCAAAAAACCGCCCGTAAGGGCGGTTTTTTGGTGGGTAAATAATGAATTTGGTAAGATTTTGCTCTATTTACAGTCTACACCTCTATGGCGGACAGACTTGGCCGACCTGTTCGTGATTCTTAATAGAGGCTAAGTTATAAGCATTAATTTACTAAATTTATGATTAAATTATTTACTAAAAGAGAAAACTGGTCGCTGAACGCTGTCCTTTGGGGCAGTTTGATAGCGGTCTTTGTTTTCTCGCCTGTTTTTGCCCAAGCTCAAACAGCTTCGCAGTTGCAAATTCAGATCCAGCAGTTGTTGGCACAGGTTCAACAGCTGCAGGCCAGATTGTCTGGTAACACCTTTGTAAGTTACAGCTATGCTCGCGACTTAACCATAGGTAGTCGGGGTGCTGATGTGGCTGCTCTGCAAGATTTCCTGATTGTTCAGAACAAGGGAACAGCTTCGGCACAACTAGCTAGTACTTTTGCTAGTGGTGTGGTTAAGGGTTACTTTGGAGTTCAGACGCGGGCGGCGTTAGCCGAGTGGCAGCTAGCCATGGGTATCTCGCCGGCCGTTGGTTACTTTGGACCAATTACTCGGACACGTATTGCGGCGATGGTCGTAATATTACCTCCAGTGGTTGACACTGACGATGATGATGACAACGATGACAATGACGATCTAGAAGGTGGCGCTGGCTCTTTGGCTGACGCTGACTATGTTTCTAAGTTGTCCAACGAAGAAGTGGGTGAAGGGGAAGAAGATGCTGAAGTTGCCGGCCTTGAAATAGAGGCTGACGACAATTCTGATATTGAAATTACGGCTGTTAGTCTAAACTTCTCTCCGGGCACAGCCACTCGTGATTTTGACCGCTACGCTGACGAAGTGTCTATTAGTTTAGACGGTGAAGAATTTGCTCGTCTTGATGCTGATGAGTTTGCTGACGACGACAACTTTGACAAAACCGTTAGCTTAGATCGAGGGGCGATTATCCGTGGTGGTGAGGTAGGTGATCTAGTAGTGTCTGTTTCTGGGATCTCTAATCTTGATTCTGATGATGAAGGAGACACTTGGACGCTTGAGTTTGAGTCGGTTCGTTTCCGCGATGGACAAGGTGCGGTTATTACCGAGTCTGCTACAGGTGACATTAACGATGGCACTGGTCGCACTTTCTCTTTTGAAGGTTTTGCCAGCGCTTCAGATTTGGAGTTACGAGTATCTGGTGGAAATGACGAAATCAACGATGCTCAGACTGTTCAAGTGAGTGATAGTGATGATACAGAAGGGGTAGAAATACTTTCCTTTGAAATTGAGGTTGAAGGTGACTCTGATGTCTCAGTTGATGACTTGGTGATAAACCTTGATTCAGTTGGGGCCGGAGTAGGAGAAATTATTAACACAGTAGAACTGATAGTAGATGGAGATACTGTTGGTTCAGAGGCTGTTTCCTCAAGTGTCGCGACTGATCGAGATATCACTTTTGACAATCTTGATTGGACTATTGATGCCGGTGATACAGTGGAAGTGATTGTTTCAGTAGATGTGAACGAACTAGGTGGAAACTTCACCGAAGGTGATAGTCTGTCAGCCAATGTTAATCCAGACAACTGGAATGTTGAAGATGAACAGGGTGACGATATTAGCACCAATGATAAGGGTGGAACAGCTTCATCGGAGAGTCACACTTTCTTTGGTCAAGGTATTAACATTGAATCGGTAAGCACTAGTCAGAGTGTTCGCGATACCAATGGTGATACTGCTGGCGGTGAAGAAGCCACATTTACTGTGAGGTTTGAAGTCGCTGCCTTTGACGAGGATATCTACATTCCTCTTGGTGCTACGACTGCTACTTCCAGTGTGGATACTGATGATGGTGTAGCCTATACCATTGAAAATAGTGACGGCGATGAGATAATGCTTGGTGGTATTGATGGTTCAACCAACGCGGTTGTTTCCTCAACGGCCAATACTAGTGGTAGCTACTACATAGTTCGGGATGGAGAAACTGAATCCTTTACCCTGACTGTGACACTAGCCCCTAATAATGATGGTTATTATCGATTGCAGTTATATGGTGTAAATTACAATGTGGGTGCGGAGGCCGCAGCAGATACAATGCAGCGAGCAATCCCAGCGGTCGATTTTGAGACCGACTATGCCAATATTAATGTCTAATCTACGGGAAGTTTAGTGAGATTGATTAGATAATAATATGACCCAACCAAAAACTGCCCCAAAGGGGCAGTTTTTGGTTGGGTGGAAATGAATTGGGAAAAAGGCTACAATTTAATGACTAATAAACATATGGCAATCGGCGAAGATCCTAAAAAAGATTTACTGTGGCTAGCTCTGGTATTTATTGGTTTTGGTATTCTTTGGGCGGCCGCTGGTCGACCTAGTGCTGGGGTTGGTAGTAGTAGCCCGTTTGTTTGGTCACCTATTCGTGTGCCAACCGCCGAAGTAAATAGTAACTCTAAACCGTCTTCGGGCTCGTCTGGTTCGGTGGGTATTGTCGCTTATGATCCCGATAATAAGTATTTAGAAATTGATGGTTGGACTTACGAAAAATCTCCTTGGTATCATCAGGTTAGGATTGGTCGCGGTACGGCTTCTAGTGCGACGCGAGCTAACTATGAATACCTTGTTTTGTCAGCTGGCCGCACTCTAGAGCCTATAACTATTAGCGGTTGGGTTTTAGAAAATGGCCGTAGTCGCCGGACTTATGAACTAAATGGTCGCAAGGTTTATTGGGGAAAAAGTGCCCGCGTTACCATACCATTGGGGGTGGAATTGTTGTTGGAAAAGGGTAAGCCGGCTACTTACCCAATTGTTTTAGAGAAGGGAGAACGAGCAATTATTACTACTGGATATTCGCCTCGCAATTCTGCGGTGGTTGGCGGTACTAGCTTTCGGGTCAATAAATGTAGCGGTTATTTAGAAGATGAAAATAATGTTGATTTTACCCCTCGCTTATCAGCTAGTTGTCCTCGTCCGGCCAACGATCTAGAAACGTCATCTTTACCCAAGGACTGTTACAACTTTGTTAAACGTCTGAAGAGTTGTCATACCCCTGATACTAAACCTTTTCGTGATAGTGAGGGCGACTTGGTGCGCAATCATCTTGACCGAGTTACTGGCTTGTCGGCCTATTGTCGCACTTTTGTCTTAGATCGTTATAACTATTCAGCTTGTTTGGGACAAGCTATTAATGATAAGGATTTTTACCGACCAGAGTGGCGAATATTTTTAAAGCAAGCCTATGAACTGTGGGATAAAGAGCGAGAAGTGATTACACTCTATGACTCTAGCGGTCGCTTGGTTGATCAGATAAAATATTAAATATGCCTAGCTCTCGGGCTAATAAGTTAATACTTTTTATATTTATAGTTACCGCTAGCTGGCCTAGTTATACCTTAGCGGCTATTACCTCGCTCTCACTCAATGGCGCCAATGACAATGCAACGATAAACCCAACCATTACCGATAAAATAGATATTCATATTGTTTCTGACGTGCCGGTTAAATTTAATACGATCGCGATTTGTGCTGTGACCGATGCTGTGTGCAATCGTACGACGGCTATTAAATACTTTATGCAAAGTGACTTTTCCCTAGAAGTCACTAAACCATGGGATGGTAAGCGGGGAGGTGCTGGTGGAGCGGCTCCCGACGGAGAATACAAAATAAAAGTGACCACAGCACTAGAGGGTTCAACTACTACGGTTTCTGAAGAAATAGACGCCCCTCATATTATTGTTGATTCTTCGTATGCGGGAAATATTCCCGCCGAGGAAGAAG
>CAYSSL010000009.1:0-6538 GCA_964433715.1 uncultured Candidatus Saccharibacteria bacterium
CGTAAGGCGACAGATTTACAGTCTGTTGTGATTGACCACTCCACCACCGACGCATTGCGAAGTTATTATTACATAATAGCAAGGAAGGGTCAAAAATAGGTTTAATTTTTTGTTTTTAAAATTTAAATTAAAATAGAAGGCTTCTATTGACTAACTTATATTATTAATATATAATTTTAGTCAGTGAGCAGACTCCCGTCTGCTATTTTTGAACCTTCAAAAGAGGGAGTACATCAGATGCGTTACTTTCGTTTTCTGCTGACCAAAAAAACAATCTTTGGTCTCACCACTGCCATTATCGGCGGGATTATATTGTGGCAACATTTGGCCAGTCAGGATCTTCTTCGCGGGGGGTCCTCTTTGTTAAAGTTTGCCCCTTTTGTCGACGAACAAATGGTCGTCGAAAATCATTTTGACGTTTACTCGGCGACGACAGTCCTTACCGAGGGCCATGTGGCAGATTTCGAGGTCTATTTCAGGAATGTTTTGCCGGGCTGGTTATTCGAGATAAGAGTTGTCACCTCCGGCGGTTCGTCTCCGGGTATTGATTGGACTGACACGAAAGATCTGAGAATAGCCTTATTGTGTCACCAGAATCCAAGAAGTGGACTTTTGGTTGCAGACGATTTATGCGTGAACGTCCCTTTGGCGTATTTCATGACGTATCGCGGCGCCATGGTCGACCAAACTAAGCTTACGCCGGAACAACGAGAGGAGATGCTTCTAACTGTAAATCAGGCTCGTGGGTCGATGGTAGATCTGAAGCGAAGGATTTTTGAGTATAATCCTAGCTTAGGGGAAAACTTCGATCTTGCCTTCACTTGGGATGAAATTGAGTCACTTTCATCGTTTGCGACGACGACCTTTGGAATGACTTACATTTTCCTGTCTTCATTGTCCCCTACACGTCACGAGGAAATTGAGTTCTTGTCTCGATGTATGGATGTGATTTACAACAGTTGGCCGTTGGTTTACAGCAATGCTGTTGATCCGAGTATCGTGCGCTGGAATAATACTCGTCAGCGGTTGGGCTTCTTGGGTCTCGTGGCTTTATTCGTGATATCTTTCGCGTATTTAGTTAGAAGAGATGCCGTAGGTATCATCCGAGAAGAGATGTTGGCTCGCGGGATGAGCCTTCGAGACCGTTCGCTGTGGCGAATTGTTTTGAGTAATTGGCGGTTTCTCTGTCTGCCGGTGGCTGAGCCGAAAATGCGAGAACGGATCGCTCGGCAATGTGATCGGATTCGGGATAAGCGGATTGACCAAGAACTCAAGCGACGAGGCCAAGCGCTTTGGAGCAAGGTTGGTAAATGGTCTGATGTCGCCGACTTTAAATATCTATATGATACGGCTATTGCTTCGGCAGAACCGTTTTCAAAAAGAGAAAGAGCGGCGAATGATTTGGCTAATATGGTTCGACGGCGGGAAAAATCGAAATCGAGAATAACCCCTGTTTGGACTGAGGGACCTGTTTTTTCGCGATCTTCTTCTGATCGGACAATTCGGCGTCGTGATTTGATCAAGGAGATAGAAAATTTCGATGTAGAGCCGGCGTTTGTTGACCGGATTCGTGAGTGGTCAACAGCAAGGTTGGAGAATTTTACAATCGCACTAGCGGCCTACGATGATTTTTTCGGCGCACGCGGGGTCCGGTCATTTTATCGTCAGCCCGAAAAGAGATTGGTCTCCTTGTTGGATAACCACTCATCCCTGATGCGGGGGATTCGGACTGGCGACCGAGAGCTCTTGGCTGATGTTATCGACCTGCCGCTTGCTCGCAATGCCGGTGCGGTGGAACTATCTCTTGGCCAAGAACAACGAGCGCTGAGTGATAAAAAGGTCGTCATCGTTGGTTCAGCTCGGCTAGAGCGTTCACTGCCTCGGCTTGAGGGGGTGTTGTATAGCCTAGGTGCCGACAATGTCACGTTCTGCGAGAAAAATGAAATAACCCGTTTGGCAAAAATGAGCCGCACTAGCAACTCGGTTTTCATCTTGGTCCGTTCGGGTCTTAGTCACAGCTGCTCTGAGGCTCTAAAAAGTCGAGGGATAGAGCCTATTGTGGTAAATCGGATGGGCCCAAGTAGATTTCGTCAGGAAATTTTCTTGGCCCTCCAAAAGTAGGGTAGGTAAAAGTTGGCTGCGGGTGCCCAGAATCGATGGCGATTCTGGGCTTTTCTTTTAGATTCTTTTGTGTTAAAGTATTCCGGTAACCTAATTTAGATAATCATGTCACAGGATAACCTAATAAAATTAACCAACAAGGAAACAGGGGAGACTTATTGGACTCGCAAAAATCGTCGCAAGGTGGAGCGTAAAATTGAGCTCAAAAAGTTCAGCAAAAAGCTTCGCAAACACGTCAAATTTACTGAGGCGAAGAAATAAAAAAGAACCCCCAATTGGGGGTTCTTTTTTATTTCGGCGGGCCCACGAGGACTCTTTTATTACATAAACAGTATACCTTTGCGATTTTCTCCCAGCCAAGCTGCTCAAAAATAACGCAAAGATTTTCTCGTCCTCATGCTAGCCAAGCAGTTGGCTAGCTGTGGTCTCTTGTTCACTTCGTTCACTGCGGGCCCACGAGGACTCGAACCTCGAACTACGGTTTTGGAGACCGGCGTTTTACCATTGAAACTATAGGCCCTCACCCAATACTAACTTCCCAAGTCTAGCATTTTTTATTAAAAAATGAAGCATTCGTTAGTTTCCTAAAAACTTCCTTACCAAGGGATACGCTTGTTCTGGTTCAGTGATCCACTTGATTCGGTTATCTCGTTTAAACCAAGTCATTTGGCGTTTGGCATATTGGCGAATGGCTTGTTCTAGTTCGGCGAGCATGGTGTCTTTGGAAAATTTGCCATCTAAATATTGGCTAACATAACGATATTCTAAACCGAGGGCTTCTAATCTTTCGGCCGAAATACCTATATTCTTTAAATTTTTAACTTCTTCAATCAAGCCTTGTTTAACTCGGGCGAGGAGGCGATTGTGGATTTTTTTATAGAGATCGGCTTGACCAACATATAAACCTATTTCTAGTAGATCATATGGGGAATCAGAATCTGATATAGGGGGGACTTTTCCTAAAGCTTTAGCCACTTCAATCGCCCTAATTAAGCGCGGTCGGTTGTGCTCATCAATATTGGCTGCTCGATCTGGGTCAATAGTTCTCAACAATTCTACCAAATCAATAGTTGGATAAGTTTCTAATTCAAGACGTAGCGACTCATCAGGAGGCACTTCCGGCAATTTTAGATCATCAACTACCGATTGAATATAAAAGCCGGTACCGCCAACCAAGAGGGGTAGTTTGTTTCTTTGGGTTATGTTGTCAATTACTTCAATTGCCATTTCCTTAAAATCGGAAACGGTATAAGTTTCATTTAAGTTCGCTACATCCAATAAATAGTGGGGAATATCACGAGTCTCAGCCTCGGTAATTTTACCGGAACCTATGTCTAAGCCTTTATAAACTTGCCGAGAGTCGGCGGATATTACTTCACCATCAAACTCTACAGCCAAGTCAACAGCCAACGCCGATTTACCTGAAGCGGTTGGTCCCAAAATTACGAGTAGTTTATCTTTAGTCACGTTCATACGATATACGAAAAATTGCCACACCGCAAAGTTGTGCATTAGAAAAGCTTATTTTCCCAGCTGGTTATATTTACGGCTTATTTGAAACTAATTTCGGTGCCGGAGGGGAGACTCTCCCTCGACTCGGAATTTCCCGTCGGAAAGTTCCGGTCTGGTCACCTGCCCGCTCGTGCCTTGCGTGGCAGGCGGGCCGCCTCGCGACTCGCCGTATTCGGCTCGTATCGCTCCGGTGTTCGAGTCTCCCGCGCGGCTGAAGCAGTTCAGCCGCTCTCCACCACAAAAACAGCTTCACGTTATTTGTGCCGGAGGGGAGACTCGAACTCCCAAGCCTTGCGGCGCACGATTTTGAGTCGTGTGCGTATACCAATTCCGCCACTCCGGCATTATAATTTTTATTCGGGCTTTTCCCCGCCAAATGTATTCCCAGTTAGTTTACCAACTTTCTAGACGAAATCAAATTGTGCTAAAATGTGCCTATGAACGAAAATCCTGAAGATGATAAGTTGATGTACAACCATTCCATATTTTGGATTGAGACAGACCGAATCAAACCAAACCCTTATCAGCCCCGTCGCGAGTTTGACGAGGATCGCTTGCGTGATTTGGCCGATTCTATTCGCCAATACGGGGTCTTGCAGCCTTTGGTGGTGACCCGCAAAGAGGTTGAGCGTGAAGATGGTGGTTTATATACGGAATACGAATTGATTGCGGGTGAAAGGCGTCTTCGGGCTTCTAAAATAGCTGGTCTTTATCAGGTGCCGGCTATTATTCGGACTGGTAGCCAGACCGATAAAATGAAGTTGGAAATGGCGATTATTGAAAACTTGCAGCGTGAAGACTTAAACCCAGTTGATCGAGCAGAAGCGTTTATGAAGCTCGCTAAAGAATTTAATCTTAAGCATACTGAGATTGCTAAAAAAGTGGGAAAAAGTCGGGAGTATGTTGCCAACTCTGTTCGTATTCTGGGTTTACCTCAAGAGATGCTAGATGCTTTAACTGAGAAAAAAATTACCGAAGGCCACACCAGACCACTGTTGATGCTCATTGACCGTCCCGAAGAACAGGAAACTCTTTTTCGCGACATTATGGCTCGCCGCCTGACTGTTCGGGAGGCCGAGCAAGCGGCTCGTCGTATTGCGATAGAAAAAGTGCGTCGCCCTTCATCGATGACTGATCCGCAGGTGGTTGAGATGGAAGAGCGTCTTTCCACCAAGTTGGGAGCCAAGGTCCGTTTGGAAAGAAAAGAAGATGGGGGACGTCTAACTATTTCTTATTTTGCCCCAGAAGATTTGGGTAAGATCTTAGCCTTAATTGAAGGCCCTATTGGTGGGCCAGAAGTTGTTTCTGGTAACTTACTAGATTTAGCACCAGCTGTTAAAGAAGAAGCACCGCCCGATGACAGTACGCCTGATGATGAGCTGTATTCTATTCAAAATTTTTCTCTCTAATCTAAAATGTCCCCAACTAGGGACATTTTAGATTTCTCCTACTTTTTGTAGATAGGACCGAATATGGCGTTTGGCCAAAGTAGTTTTAACAAACTCAAGCCATTTGACTGTTGGTCGGGCGGTTTTTTTTACATCTATTTCCACGTAATCTTTGTTGTGGAGAATGGAGTTGATGCTAGAAAATTTACCATTAATCCGAGCGCCAGCGGCATGGTCACCAATGTCAGAGTGGATAGCGTAAGCAAAATCAACCACACAAGAACCAATAGGCAATTCTATAACATCACCCTTGGGGGTAAAAATAAAGATTTGATCTTGAAAAAAATCAGTCTTTAGAGTGTGAAGAAATTCTTCTGAAGCTTGAACGTTTTTTTGCCACTCAATTAGGTGTTTTATCCATTCTATTTTTTGGTCTAGTTTGCCGCCACTTTTAGGTTTACCTGATTCGGAATAAACAATATGCGATGTAATACCTAGTTGGGCTTCTTGGTGCATTTCATTGGTACGGATTTGAATTTCTACAATTCGCCCATCGGTAGTAAAAATATCGGTATGAATACTGCGATAGCCGTTGGGTTTTTCCTGAGCAATATAGTCATTTAGCCGACCGGGTACTGGTCGATAAAGATTGTGAATAATACCTAGAACCTGATAACACTCGGGAATAGTGTTTACAATAATACGCAAGGCAAGGATATCGTAGATCTGATCAATATCCATATTTTTCTTCTGCAGTTTTTTATAGAGACCGTATAAATATTTAATACGGTAGTCTACTTGTGCATCACGCAAACCATCTTCTGCTAGTTTTTTTTGAATATTACGGGATATTTTTTCCATCCACTTCAGCGACTCTTTACCTTTGGTTTTACGAAGTCTGGCCACCTTTTCATATTCTTCGGGGTAGGCATAGGGGAAGCTGGCGTCTTCAAGCATACCTTTTAGGCGCCAGATACCAAGACGGTTGGCGATGGGGGCATAGATCTCAATTGTTTCTAGGGCAATTCGTACCCGTTTGTCTGGGCGAACATACTGGAGGGTGCGGACATTGTGCAGTCGATCGGCTAGTTTAATAACAATCACGCGAATGTCTTCAGCCATGGCGACAAAAAGCTTGCGCAGACTCTCAACGTGTCGTTCCATACCGCGGTACTTTATCTTGCCAAGTTTGGTAACCCCTTCAACTAAAAAAAGCACATTCTCGCCAAAATGTTCTTTAATATCTTCCGCTGTCGTGCTGGTATCTTCAAGGGTGTCGTGAATCAAGCCAGCTATTATCATATCGGTTGAGACTTTCAATTCAGCCAATATTTTAGCTACTTCAAAAGGGTGGGTGACATAAGGTTCGCCGGAAAAGCGAGTCTGTCCGGTGTGGGCATTTTTGGCAAAATCCAAAGCCTTAATTATTTTTTGCTTGTCACTTTCACTGGGGCTGTCCATTAAGCCAAAAATTTCTTGCGGGTCAAGTTGTTTTGAGAAAAAACCAAACATCACTA
>CAYSSL010000009.1:6638-19458 GCA_964433715.1 uncultured Candidatus Saccharibacteria bacterium
TTTATTTTTCCAGTTTCTGAGGGTTGTGGTTAGGGCAAGTTTTATCACTACAACGGTCGGGAATAGTTTTTGTGCCAGTCATTATTAGGTGAGGACAGGGTCCAGTTTCTCGCTCGTAGCCACAAATCGCGCCGGTCGGTTTTGATTTTATGATATGTTTACAATCGGGGTAGTTGGAACAGCCATAAAAGAATCCAAAACGTCCTCGTTTTTCCACCATAGTGCCCTTGGAACATACTGGACATTTAATTCCTGTGTCGCCGGGTTTGACGGCATTAGGGTCTTCCTCAATATATTTACATTTGGGATAGCTAGAACAAGATATAAATTTACCAAATCGTCCGTCACGTTCAACTAAATTTGACTTGTTGCATTTAGGACAGACGCGACCAAGATCTTTTGGTCCCTCAAGTTTTTTGCCCTCTAAAGTTAGCGCCCCATTACAGTCGGGGAATTTGGCACAGGAATAAAATTTACCTCCTTTACCTAGTTTTATTATCATCGGTCCATTGCAGACCGGACAGATGATATCTTTCGGAGCCTCGCCCAAGTTAGATATTTTTTCTATTTTAGCTTTAGATTTTATTGCCTTAGTAAATGGGGTATAAAAATCTTTTAGCGTTTTTTCGTATTTACGGCGACCAGCGGCAATATCGTCTAACTCATTTTCCATTTCAGCGGTGAAAGTGTCACTAATATAGTCTGCAAAATGGAGGACAAGAAAGTCGGATACCAGTTCTCCCATATCGGTTGGCTGAAGAGACCGCCCTTCTTTCTGGACATAGCCTCGATCAACGATGGTCTTAATAGTTGGGGCGTATGTGCTCGGTCGGCCAATACCTCGCTTTTCCAGTTCTTTTACCAGTCCGGCCTCGGTGTAGCGGGGCGGTGGCAGAGTTTCTTTACCTTCCGAATTAATAGATACCAAATCCAGCTTGTCTTTTATTTTGAGTTTTGGTAATTCTACATCTTCACCTCGAGCACGCGGGTCGGCCAAGAGCCACCCCGGTTGCATGACTCGTGAGCCATTGGCAAAAAATAGGGGAACTTCTTTTTTGTTTGTTTCCGCGGTGATTTTTGTACGCAAAACTTGAGCTGATTTCATTTGGCTAGCGACCGCTCTTTCCCAAATTAGTCTATATAATTTCTTTTCTTGTTCGGTGGCGCCGGCTGATTTTAGTGAGGAGTGTGATGGACGGATCGCCTCGTGCGCTTCTTGGGCGTTTTTAGATTTTTTGGTATAGCTATGACTTTCATAAAATTCACTTCCAAACTCTTTACTGACTACCGATTTTATTTCAGCCAAAGCTTGATTAGACAAGTTTGTGCTGTCGGTACGCATATAAGTAATATGCCCTTTCTCGTAAAGCTTTTGTGCTAGTCGCATCGTAATTGAGGGTGAGTAGCCTAAGCGCGAAGAAGCAGCTTGTTGTAAGGTGGAGGTGGTAAATGGGGGGCGGGGATGGCGCAGAGCTTCAGATTCTTTTATATCCGCGATTCTCCAAGTGGCCCCTTGTCCGGCTGTGGTTATTTCATCGGCGGCAATCTGGGTGCTTGGCTCAATGGAACAAGTAAAAGGAATTTCCACCCCACCTTTTTCTTTTAGGGTGGCACTGATGACCCAATAACTTTCAGCGACAAAAGATTTTATCTCTTTTTCTCTCTCAACCAAGATTCGTAGTGCTGGTGACTGGACTCGTCCGGCTGACAAGCCATAACGTAATTTTTTCCAGATTAGTCCTGATAGGTCGTAGCCAAACAACCGGTCCAAAACGCGGCGCGCTTCTTGGGCACTTCGTAAGTCGTCATCAATTTTGCGAGGGTGCTTAATTGCTTCTTGCACCGCTTCTTTGGTGATTTCATTAAAGACAATACGCTTGGGGTCATCTAAGCCCAAAGCTTCCTTTATATGCCAAGCGATCGCTTCTCCTTCACGGTCGGGGTCAGTGGCTAGGACCACTTCATCGGCTTTTTTAGTCAGCGATTTTAATTCGGAGACAACTTTGTATTTATCTTTAGATATTTCATAGTGCGGAATAAAACCACCATCAATATCGATGGCGTTTTTATTTGATTTCGGTAAATCGCGGATATGGCCAACAGATGCTTTTACGACATAGGCCCCGTCGAGATATTTTGAAATCGTCTTTGCTTTAGCTGGTGATTCTACAATTAGTAGCTTCATGTAGCACTACTTTAACATACTTAAACGTATAATTAGTAACAGAGACTGAAATATTACGCAAATATTACAAATTAGCTAATATGAAATTCTCCTCCAGATTCTTCTATTACTCCTTTTATTTCTAGGAGAGATAAAGCGGTATTTATTTCGGTAGCTGGTAGTTTAGCTAAAGTTAAAATATCTTCGCGTGACAAAGGCTCTCGCATTAATAAGTCGTAAATATTTTTTTCTGTTTCCGAAAAATCTTCACCCACTATATTTTTCTGCGAATCATTTATTTTTAAGTTGAGGGCGTCTAAAATGTCGGCACTTTCAATTACTGGTCGCGCGCCATCTTTTAAAAGTCTCAAGGTGCCAGCTGACCCTTCGTTGAAGATTGGACCCGGTACAACCAAAACCTCTCGGTTGTAATCAAGGGCGAGGCGGGCGGTAATAAGAGTGCCCGATTTTTCGGTGGCTTCAACTATTAAGGTGGCGGTACTCATTCCGGCCATCAGACGATTGCGTTTAGGAAAGCTGTAGGGTGTGGCTCTAAAATCTGGTTCAAACTCTGACAATAAACAACCATTGTTTTTTAAAATTTTATCGGCTAAGCCACAGTTGGAGGGTGGATAAAGAACGGTTTCTTCTAGACCAGAACCGGGAACTGCAATGGTGGGTAAGCCGACATCTAAAGCCGACTGGTGGGCAATACTATCAATCCCAAGAGCAAGACCCGACACGATGGCTATAGGATAATCAGCCAGACCGTGGATTAATTCTCGACACGCTTCTTTTCCATAATTTGAATATTTGCGAGAGCCTACTACCGCCAGATAAATATAATTTTGGGGGTTAGGCAACTGGCCTCTAATATATAGTTTGGTCGGCGGATCGGGGATTTGGCGAAGTAATGCTGGCCAATCTTTTAAATTTAGATTTTTTATTTCTTCCATCTTTAATATTGTAACAAAACATTTTTTATTGTATTACTATTTTAGATAGGAGGACACCAGTATGTCTAAGTCGGAAAGGATCGGGCCTCGTACTGAAGACATTGAGGTTGGAGGAAAGAGGGGCTTGCTTGACCTGAAGCAGCTTGGCTTATATGGCCAAGTCTGGGGGACCGAGTTAGAGCGACTGAGCCACCCTGGCCCAGGGCCGAGGGTTCACCCTAAAAAAGGGCGAGGGCGGGGAAATCAAACCAAAAGGTAGTCTATTGCGGCAAGACGAAAAGCCAAGGCGGTTAATATCCCCCTTGGCTTTGTTTTTTGGGGTGTTTTTGTTATCCTAATAATAATTAAAGACTATGCTTGATATAAAATTCATTCGCGAAAATAAAGAGTTGGTGCAGGAGGGAGCTCATAAAAAAAAGATCAACATTTCTGTTGATGAGCTTTTGGGTGTGGACGACCGTCGTTTGGCCCTATTGCGTGAAGTCGAAGATTTGCGGGGCAAGCAAAACGCCGCCAATGAAAAAATTACTCAGGCCGCCGATCCGGTCGTTCGCCAGCAGGTTATAGACGAAATGAAATTGGTTAAAGATGATCTGCAAAAAAAAGAAGAAGAACTTAAGCTGGTGATGAAAGAGTGGCAACTTTTAATGTTGCAGATACCCAATATTCCCGATATGACCGTGCCGGCTGGTGATTCCGATGAAGACAATCAAGAAATAAAAAATTGGGGTGAACAACCAACTTTTTCTTTTGCTGCCCAAGACCACATATCTCTGATGGAAAAACTTGATATGGTCGATCTGGAGCGGGGCGCCAAGGTGTCTGGTTTTCGTGGCTATTTTCTTAAAAATGATGGTGCTCGTTTAGCTTTTGCTATTTGGCAATTAGCCCAAGAACATTTTTTAAGTAAGGGTTTTTCTCCCATTATCGCTCCTTCCTTAGTTAAAAAAGAAAATTTATTTGGTTCTGGTTATCTACCTCAGGGTGAAGATGATTTGTATAAAACTCAAGATGGCGATTATTTAGCTGGTACGGCCGAAGTAGCAATGATGGGCTATCATTCTGGTGAGGTGTTAGAAGCCGCACAATTGCCCCGTAAATATTTAGCTTTTTCGCCCTGCTTTAGGCGCGAAGCGGGTAGCCACGGCAAAGATGTGCGCGGTTTAATTCGGGTTCATGAATTTTTCAAGCTGGAACAGGTTATACTATGTGAGGCCAGCCATGAAACCTCGGCTCGTCTTCATGAAGAAGTCAATCGTAATACCGAAGAATTTATTGAGCTTTTGGGTATTCCTTATCGGACGGTGATTAATTGTGGCGGTGATCTCGGGTTAGGTCAGGTAAAAAAATATGATATTGAATTGTGGGTACCGCTGGAAAAAAAGTATCGCGAGATAAGCTCGGCGTCTTATTTCCACGATTTTCAGACCCGTCGTTTAAATATTCGCTACCGTGACACTGAAGGAAAACTGCGCTATGTTCACTCGCTTAATTCAACCGCTATTCCGACCCCGCGCATTTTAGTTTCTTTGGTGGAAAATTATCAGCAAGCCGATGGTACTATTAAGGTGCCGCCCGCTTTAGTAAAGTATTTTGGAAAGGAGACAATCGGTCCCAATTCATAAAGAAACGGTCCATGCGCGCGAACAGTTGCGGCGCCGGCGAGTGGAGGGTGTTAAGAGGCGCCGGCGAGTAAGAGCGTACAGTTTTTTTGTTTTACTAGTCTTTTTATTTATTGTGGCTGTTTGGTTTGGTAATTCTGATCGTTTTAAAATCAAAGATGTTTCAGTGGAAGGCAATGCGGTAGTACAAAGTTCTAATATTGTTTCTATTGCGCAAAAAAATCTAACCGGTCGTTACTTTTTAATTTTTTCCAATCGCAATGCTTTTTTATATCCAAAAGAAAAGATTGAACAAGAGATAAAGTCATCTTTGGGTTATGTGTCTGAGGTTAAGTTAGAGCGTCGTGGTTTTAATAAGTTGGTAATTTTTGTGGCGGAACGTGAAGCTAAATATATAGCTTGTGATCTTGGTTTAAAATCAAATAGTCAGTGTTATTTGGTTGATCGTTCGGGTTTATTGTTTGCGCCAGCTGGTGGTCGCTTTGAAAATGTTTTATTTATGATTCAAAGCAATTTGCCCGCCAAGCCTTTGGGTCAGCAACTTCTAAACAAAGACGACTTCGCTAATTTAGAGAAGGCGATAGCTTCACTGCCACAACTTTTTGCTCACGCTGGTATTGGTGGGCTAGACAGTGACTTGGTCAGTGTCTCGCCGGTGGGTGACTATATATTTGAGGTTAGGCAGGGATCTGGTTCTAATTGGGAATTGCGTTGGCACCACTCTAGCGATTTGCCCACGATTGCTCGTCGGTTAAAAGCTTTGTGGGCGAGCTCTGATTTTCAGTCAGATATTAAGTCTGGTAATTTACAGTATGTTGATTTGCGTTTTGGTAAAAAAGTTTTTTATAAATTAGACAGTGAGTTGTCGCCTCGACAAGAGTAAAAAGTTATAATTAGCTGACATTGTTATTGTTATGAATAAACCAATTAACTCGGTCTTGTCGGCGGTGGCGGTGGTAGTGGTGGCTATTGTTTTAGCCTTGGCTTGGACACCTAAAAACCTAGAAGACGTGCAGGTTCCTAGTAACGCCAAATCCTCACCACCGGAGCTGGTGTTTGAAATGATCTCGTCCGAATATGAAGCAAAGATATTGGGCGTTCGTATTTTAATAGTCCCCGGTCACGATCTGCTTTCTCGCGGAGCGGCGTTTCGTGGTCAGACTGAAGAGTCTTTAACTCGGGAGCTAGGTCAGGAATTGGAAAATATATTATTAGTTGATGGCCGATTTGAGGTAATAACCGCCCGCGATTTCACTAGCGGTCAATACACCGACGAGTTTGCTGCTTATTTTGCTTCAGCGGAAACTCAAATCAAGCGTTTTCGCACTTCAGTGCAGGAGACAATGGATCGATTGGTAAAAAGTGGCCGAATTGAAGAAACTAAACCGGTGATGAAGCACAACTTTGCCGCTGAAGATGTGTCTCTTAAACTTTATGGCATAAATAAATGGGCCAACGAAAACAACATTGATCTAGCTTTGCATATTCACTTCAATGATTATCCTCGTCGAGACACTCGTGTAGCTGGTCGCTACAAGGGTTTTGCTATTTACGCTCCCGAACGACAGTTTGGCAATAGTGGTGATAGTCGTAAGGTCGCTCAAGATATTTTTCAAAGTTTGAGTTATGTCGCAGCTACGAGTACTTTTCCACTAGAGTCCGCTGGTATTATTGAAACTCAAGATTTAATTGCGGCTGGTTCTTATAACTCACAAACGCACCCCGCTTTATTGATTGAGTATGGATATATTTATGAACCAAAATTTTCTGTTGAAGGTCGCCGTGGAAAGTCTTTACCTATTTTAGCGGAAGCTACTTATCGAGGTATAGTTAGACATTTTTTTGGGCGTTAAAAACAAAAAGCGGTCGGTTTGCCCAAGGGCAAACCGACCGCGACACCGCTACTAATTAATTGGGCACGTTGTTGTAGCACTCGTACAACTTCTCGGCCCCCACCGCAAGGGAACAGACCCTCATCAGACCGATGGGTCCACCGGGCCAGACCTGATAGATATCCTCAGCGTCGAGGCCTATCTTCTCACCGCCCTCTTCGGGCAGAAAGTAGCCCGAGAGTCTCCCAGTGTAGGGATCGAAAAAAATGAAGTTAGGGTCTTTCTCGGGATCACAGTCCATACTGTGGATCCGAAAGTAGACCCGTCCGTCGGGTTTGAGAAATGGCCGTGCCATGACGTGTTCACGACCGATTTCCCACCACGCCTTAGGTTTTATCCCGTCCGCGTCTTTAAACGGCGCAAACCCAGCCAAGGTGGGACTCCCAGCCATAACCCTTACGTAGATTTTCACTGGGATTGGGACCGGCTTTTTGAGTCTACCGATCATGTTGATCACCCCCTTATGTATGCGGTTTTAGTTAAGGAACCTCTAAATGTATTATATAACATATAAATTAAAAGTCAATGAAAAACTTCCCATCGGTCTTATTTTCCGCTAATCTTTACCAATGGCTGATAATATTTGGCATTCGCTCAAAAAACCTATATTTGTACTAGCACCAATGGCCGATGTCACCGATGCAGCTTTTCGGCAGATTATTGCTAAATATAGTCGCCGGACCGATGGGTCGGCTGGTCCTACTGGTCCTGATATTTTTTATACGGAATTTGTTTCCGCCGATGGTCTAATTCATCCGACTGCTGGTGCCAAGCTAAGACGAGAGTTGTATTTTACCCCCGCTGAGCAACCAATCGTGGCTCAACTGTTTACTTCTAAACCAGACAAAATGCGGGCCGCGGCAGCGATTGTTGCCGATCTTGGTTTTGCGGGGGTGGATATAAATATGGGTTGTCCTGACAAGGGGATAGAAAAACAAGGTTGTGGTGCTGATTTAATCAAAAATCCCAATTTGGCCAAAGAACTTATTGCCGCCGCCACCGAAGGGGCAGGTGGCTTGCCGGTCTCTGTTAAAACTCGCCTTGGTTATAATAAGGTTGAATTAGAACAGTGGGTACCGGCTTTGCTAGAGGCCAAGCCGACCGCTATTACTTTTCATTTGCGCACTCGTAAAGAGATGTCTAAAGTGGCCGCTCATTGGGAGTTGGCAAATATTCCGGTTGATATGGCTCGTGGTAGCGGCACGCTTATTTTAGCCAATGGCGACATTAAAGATTTAACTGAAGCTAGAGCTAAATGTGCTCAGTATGGTTTAGATGGGGCAATGCTTGGTCGCGCTATTTATGGTAACCCTTGGCTTTTTAGCGAAATAAAACCTAGCGTTAAAGAAAAAATAGAAGTCTTGATTGAGCATATTGAACTATTTGCTGATTTGTTTGGTTCATCGGCGACCAACACTCGTCTTTTTGGTGGTCATACAAAAAGTTTTTCTCTAATGAAAAAACATTTCAAAGCTTATGTAGAAGGTTTTGCGGGAGCAAGTGACCTGCGAGCTACGCTAATGCTGGTAGAAACAGCCGATGAGGCCGTAAAGATTTTGCGCGATTTTTTACTAAACGAAAAGCTGTTATAATCCACCTGATATGATCCACGAAGTTCTCTATCGCAAATATCGCCCTAAAAACTTTGCCGAAGTGCTCGGTCAAGACCAAATAGTTTCGGTCTTAGAAGGCGAAGCTAAAGCGGGTAAGTTTGGCCATGCTTATCTTTTTTCTGGTAGTCGGGGAACCGGCAAAACATCAGTGGCTCGTATTTTTGCTCGGTCTCTCGGTACAACCGATAAAGATCTTTATGAAATAGATGCTGCTTCCAACACGGGGGTAGACGATGTCCGCGAATTGCGCGACGGCGTACGGACCTTGCCTTTTGAGTCGCCGATTAAAGTTTACCTGATTGATGAGGTCCATATGCTTTCCAAGGCCGCTTTTAATGCCTTGCTTAAAACTCTTGAAGAGCCCCCAGCTCATGTGGTGTTTATTTTGGCTACGACCGAGTTGTACAAAGTGCCAGATACTATTATTTCGCGCTGTGAAGCTTTTGTTTTTAAGCGCCCTACTACCGATATTTTGGCCGACACGGTGAAGAAGGTGGCAAAAAAAGAGGCGGTGAAAATTGACAACGAGGCGGCGCGGCTGGTGGCGTTTCTGGGTGACGGCTCTTTCCGCGACACACTAGGGATGTTGCAGAAAGTTATTTCGGGGGCTCACGGTGAAGATATTTCAGTGACGGTGGTTGAAGATGTTACTGGTTCACCCCAGCTTTTACATATTCAAAATTTTCTACTTTCATTATTGGAGGCCGAATCTGGTCCGGCCCTTAAAATATTAAGTGATATTGTGACTGAAAATCGGGATATAAAAATTTTTACCAAGCGTCTGTTGGATGAGCTACGTTTGGCCATGCTTTTAAAATATGGTCCGGAATTGCGTAAGGAAATTGAAGCTCTGGCCGACGCCGACCGGCTGAAATTTTTTGAGCGGTTAGCGGTGCATAGTAATAGTGCTAAAATATCCGCTGTGTTAAGGGAACTTTTAGATGCTTATGAACTTATTGGTAGTACTTATTTACCGCAGTTGCCGCTTGAATTGGCGGTGACCAATATTTGTGATAAATTGAAACACCAATAAATCTAAAATATGCGTAGAAATTTTTATTTTATCAGACATGGCGAATCGGAAGAAAATAAATTTCGTATTTTGGGCGATGGTACCAGCCCGTTATCAATGAGAGGTAAAAAGGAGGCCGCGATGACCGCCGAGCGCCTTCGGACCTTGCCTATAGATAAAATAGTGGCTAGCACCTATACCAGAGCTCGCCAGACCGCTGAAGCTATTTCGGCGGTTATTGGTCTACCAGTAGAACATTCAGAATCTTTAGTGGAGCGCTGGTCACCGTCTTCGGTGCATGGCCGTTCAATGGAGGAGGAAGAGGTCAAAGAGGTATTTAAAGCGATCCATCAAGCTTATTTGGATGATCCTAATTATAATTACGAAGACGCGGAAAGTTTTAATGACTTAAAAAAACGCGCTCAAGTAGCTTTAGATTTTTTGCTTAAAACCGAGGGCGAGCATGTGGTTGTTGTTAGTCACGGTTTGTTTATGAGGGTTGTGATTGGCGAGATGTTGTTTGGCGACAACTTTACCGGTAGTGAGTTGTCCAATCTAATTCATGGTCTAATGACTAAAAATACCGGTTTGACTTGGTGCCAATATGACGAAGAATTTCATTTGAAGCCGTGGCGAATAGTGACTTGGAATGACCATAACCACCTAGCCGAAATTGAGGAAAAGTAGAAAGTGGTGTGGGGGAGGAAGATGTCGCCCTAGAGGCGATATTTTGCTATTATGGCCAGATACCGTTATGCATGGCCCGCGTTTAAAAATCTGGATATTGGTTGTTTTGGTTGCTTTCGTTTTAGCCTTTTGCCTCTTCGTTTTTAATCGTGCCGGCGAAAATAAGGTCTCAAGTCTAGCAACCAGAAGCGTGCCGGTGTTTACCGAGCCCGTAGGGGCACGGGCGGACACAGAGGCACTACCCTTGGTGCTAGTGGGCGATGTTTCTATTCCCGTTGAGGTGCGCCAGACTCCGGCTGAGCTCCAAAAAGGTCTGTCTGGTCGTCCGCATTTGGACGCCAATGAAGGTATGTTTTTTGTTTTTAAAACTAAAGCTCGCCACAATTTTTGGATGCCTGATATGAATTTCCCGATTGATATTGTCTGGATCACTGGTGGCAAGGTGGTAGATATTGACCACAATGTGACCAATGTTTTTGATCCTAAACAGCCGGTGTATTATCAGCCTGTTGTGCCGGTAGATTATGTGTTAGAAGTAAATGCAGGTTTTATGAAGAAAAATAATTTGACTGTTGGCTCGCCGGTAAAACTTTTGAATATTTAGTTATGAAAATATCTCCTTACAAAGACCAAGACGGCAAGCGGTGGAACGATTTTATTAAGGCCAATTTTCCCACCATTGGAGCGTTCTTACAAACTTATGAATGGGGAGAGTTTCAAAAAAAACTAGGCCGAGAGGTGGAGCGCTATTTTGTTACCAATGGCGGGGGACCAGTGGCGGCTTTTACCACCGTTCGTCACCCCCTTCCTTTTGGTCGTTCTTATTTATATACACCCCGCGGTCCGGTGTTTGCCCCTACTGCTTTAAAAGGTAAACAAGCTAGTGCGGTTTTAAACGCCATTGCTTTGTGGGCGAAGAAAAACGCTAACCACAATATTTTTTTTCGGCTGGAGCCACCGACCACTAGTTGGCCAGAAGATTTGTTGAGTCATAATTTTTCCTTTCCTGCCTACTATGTTCAGCCTCGCCACAATTTGGCTATAAATCTTTTACCACCAACCGCCGAGATTTTGGGTAGCTTTCACTCCTCTACTCGTTCTAATATGGCACGGGCCAAAAGGCGCGGGGTGAGTGTGCGCGTGCTAGAGACACCCGATCTTAAAATCTTAGAAGAGTTCTTTAAAATGTCTCACGACACCGCCGACCGCAACGGAGGTAAAAATATTTATCCGGGGCGGGCGTATTTTGAAACTTTTTTTAAAGACATTCCTGTCCTTGTGGGTAAGCGGGTGCCCGATCGTCTATATCAAAAAATTTATCTCGGCTTAGAAAATGGGGAGCCGGCGGCTATTCATACGGTGCTCTTTTTTGGCGATACGGCGACTTATATCTATGGCGCCGGTTATCGGGCTAGCCTTGCCTCAAAAGTGACCTCATACCTCCACTGGTACGCCATGGAAGACGCCAAGGCGCTAGGTTGTACTTATTATGATTTGGGTGGTATTGATGAAAAAAAGTGGCCCTCGCTTACCAGCTTCAAACGGCAGTTTCGGGGTGAAGAGTTTTCCTATGTGGGCAATATTGATATATTGTTACAGCCAGTAGTTTACCGTTTGTATAATTTTATTCGCAGTCTAAGGCATTTTCATTAGTAGTAGAGGGGGAGTGTTGGCTTGCCTAGTTTGCGGAAGATTAAAATATATAGCAGAATTAGCATTATTGTGGAGTAGGCCTAAGGGTTGGGAATGGAAAGTAGAATAATTGCCGGATCGCCCGCCCGCCATCGCAAGCCTAGAGCTTGCTCAGGTGTTGCGGGCGGGTCTAAAGGTGAGGGGTGGTAAAATATATTGCCGGATCGTCTAAAGGTAGGACATGAGCCTTTGAAGCTCAGTATCTTGGTTCGATTCCAAGTCCGGCAGCTAGGAGTTTTTTGTTAAAAAAACACCGAGACTGTCCGGCTTGGAATCGAACGGGAAAGGGGTCGGGAGAACACATGGTCTCCCGTGGAGGAAGGCAGAGCGAAGCTCGTTGGAAAACCGTCCGCGTGTCGCTGAAGCTTTAGCGGAGGAGCAGGGTTTCCAAAGGGTGAGATATCCAAGTCAGGCAGCCAAGTTGAGATAGGTTCGAAGTCCGAGGATTATCTCAATTTAATAATTAACGACCAATCAAAATAAATATGAACGATCAAAATTCTGCATTGTATGTTGTTTTAGGATCGGGTTTAGCTTTAATTACTTCACTTGTTGTCGAGATTTGGAAGCATTATCGTACTCAAAAAGATCTTAGAAATAATTTTAAAACAGTCCTTAAGTTAGAGTTAAAATCGCTTTTGACAATAGTTGATAAATTGACAGAAGGATACGGTTCCTCTACATATTTTGCAGTATTAGTTATTGAACAATTAGACAGAAACTTGCAAAGGTTAGAAAACTCAAGGAAAGATACAATTTATCTTAAAACAGAACAGAAAAAAGAAGAAGTGCTAACTTGTATAAATGATTTTCTGGTTCTTGCTTCTGATATGCGTAGTAATGAAAACTACGCCTTTGCTTACAAGGATGAAGCTGTAGAGTCACCAGATGCTAAAACCGCTAGATTTTCTCGTTGTTCGCAGCAGCGTCAAATGTTTTCGTTAAGGATAATTGATCTTAAACGAAGGGTTCAGGATATAATTAATTATTTGGAAGTATTAAAATAATTATTTCGAGGAGGTTTTAAAAGGTAAACTGAAAATCATCTAGAAACCCTTGTGGGACTTGACGGGATTTTTTATGAGACCCAGGAGACCAAGAAAGCCGGCAATCCCTAACATTTTTTTAATATGTTAAAATATTTCTAATGTCTAACTCTGAGCAAATAACTCGTATTGGGAT
>CAYSSL010000010.1:0-17694 GCA_964433715.1 uncultured Candidatus Saccharibacteria bacterium
GCGGCAATATTGTTTTGGTGGTACAGGGAGTCGGTGCAATCGCCAGCAGCCCAGATACCTTCGGTGCTAGTTTTTTGGGTTTGAGGGTCAATTTTGATAGCGCCAAAATCATTGGTCTCTAAAATATTTTTAGCAAAAGCGGTATTGGGGACAAAACCAATCTCCACAAAAATACCAGTAACCGGCAATTCTTTGGTTTCGCCACTGTTTTTATCTTTATAAACCAGACCGGTGACAAATTTATCACCTTTTACTTCAACAATTTCGGTATTTAAAATAGCGGTCATTTTAGGGTGAGACAAAACTTTGTCCACGGTAATTTTATCGGCTTTAAATTCATTATTTTTGTGCAAAAGAGTGACAGATTTGCAGTAGGCAAGTAATTGGGCCGCTGATTCAAAACCAGCATTACCACCACCAATCACCACTACATCTTGGTCAACAAATAAAGGCCCGTCACAAGAGGCGCAGTAGGTGAGACCTTTTTGGTCAAATTCTACTGCCCCCGGAACTGCTAATTTTCGTCTAATCGAGCCGGCGGTAATAATCACCGCTTGGCCTTCATATTTAGACCCATCCTCGGTATCAATGGAAAAAACATCACCGACTTGGCTCAAGTTTGTCACTCTACCGGCTTGGCCGGTTTTAATAACACATTCGTCGCTTTCGTAAGAGCGCAAATGGTCTTCTAGAGATTTAGCTAAATCTAGGCCAGAAATAGACTTGGTACCAATCCAATTGTGGATGTCGGGCGAAACACTAGATTGGCCACCAAAGTCGCCGGTTAGAATAAGGGTTTTTAGTTTTTTGCGGGCTGAATAAACGCCAGCGGCTACGCCGGCTGGACCCCCGCCAATAATAATAAGGTCGTAAGTCATAAAATAATTTGGCAATTAAGTCGACTAATTATACACGAAAGAAACCAAACCAAAAACTTCCCACTGAGCGTGGGGAGTTTTTGGTTGTTTATTTTTTATCCTTGTTGTTTCGGCGGAGAAAAGCTGGAATAGAGGACCAGTCATCATCGTCATCGTTTTCCGCATCAGGGTTTCCGGTGGGTTCAATTACTTGGGCGCGAGGCGGGGTTTGGCGGAGAGGCTGAGAAGGGGAAATATTGGCTGGTCGGTCTTTGTTGACCTCTTCTTTGGCGGTAGTATCAAAGCCGAATAGGCCACCTTTCTTTTTTTGTGATTCTGGAAAACCGCAGGCAATAACCGTAACCTTGATTTCTGATTTTTTAAGTTTGTCGTCATGGATAGCGCCGAAGATAACTTTAGCATCAGGGTCTATAGACTCGGTAATAACCTTGGCGGCTTCTTGAATTTCAAACATGGTCATATCGGACCCACCGGCAATAGTAAAGAGTACTCCCTTGGCGCCATCGACAGAGAGGTCCAGTAGAGGTGAGTTGATGGCGTTGCGGGCCGCTTCTACGGCGCGGTTTTCACCCGAGGCATTGCCGATACCCATAAGGGCCGAGCCGGCATTTTGCATAATGGCGCGAATGTCGGCAAAGTCCACGTTGATAATACCGGGAATAGTGATGATGTTGGAAATACCTTCCACAGCTTGGCGTAAAATCTCATCACACATCGCAAAGGCGTGTTCGGCGGTTGTATCTTTGGAAATAATACCTAGAAGACGGTCGTTGGGAATAACAATGACTGCATCAACCTCTTTTTGCAGTTCCATCATACCGCGTTCGGCTAAGGTCATACGATGTTTACCTTCAAAAATAAAAGGTTTGGTTACTACCGCCACCGTGAGCGCCCCTTGTTCTTTAGCGGTGCGAGCAATAACTGGCATAGCGCCAGTACCAGTACCGCCACCAAGACCACCAGAAACAAATACCATGTCTGCTCCCTTTATAACATTTTGAATGTCCTCTAAACTTTCTTCGGCCGCTTTGCGACCGATTTCTGGATCCATGCCAGTACCTAAACCACGAGTTAGGTTTTTGCCGATATGGACTTTTTTCTGAGCCACTGAGGCGTGCAAGTGTTGAGCGTCGGTATTCATAGCAATAAACTCAACCCCTCGGACTTTGGCGTTGACCATGTGATTGACGGCATTGGTGCCGGACCCGCCGACGCCGATGACTTTTATTCGAGCAAAAGCTTCAATTTCTGGTGAGATTTTAGGCATAAAAATTCAGTTATTTCGTGGAAAATATAGACTCAATGGTAACAGAGTCTAAGGAAAAAGCAAACCGTCGTTTAAGGGCTATTTTAGCTAGTATTTACACTAAGGCAAGAGCTCTTTAATCCACTTCAAAAAGTTAAAACGAGTGACACGAACAATCTTTAAGCCAAGAGATTCTTCTACTTCGGTGTTTGCTGCAAAGAGACATAGACCATAAGCCACCGACCAAGCGGTATCTCGGATTTGATTGCGGGAGGCGGTAGACACGGTTGGAATAGATATCTTGGCAGGCAATTTGAAATATTCTTTGGCTAGACTTTCAATTTCTGATATACCAGATCCGCCACCGGTAATAATAATACCGGCAGGCAACAGACCATTGCGACCAAGACGTTTCAAGTGATTTTCAATAAATTCAAAAATATCGGATAGGCGAGCCTCAATTATTTCATCTAATTTTTTCTGAGGCCCAGCGGGATCAATTTCTCCCATTTTCATCCGCTCCGCATCTTCCAGTGGTATTTGAAAGCCTAAAGCAATATCGTTGGTAATGTCGGTGGAGCCGATAGGAAAAACTCGGACTGATATAGGTAGCCCTTCTTCAAAAATAATAATAGAAGTTGTTTGGGAGCCGATATTGGCCAATACACAACCGGCTGTTTTTTGTAGTTTGGTCGTAAGCGCAAGCGACGCTGATAGAGGGGCAGCGACAATATCGTCTACTCGGACACCAGCCGTTTCGGCGGCCGAAACCAAGTCGCGGAGGTGGTTGGAGGCATAGGTAATAAATAAAACCTGCGCTTCTAGTTTGGAACCCTTTAAGCCTTCGGGTCGGCCAGTAATTTTCTTACCATCTAGCTTGTAAGCAATGGGAATGCGGTGAATGATTGATTTGTTGGCATTGTCCGGTAGTCCAGTTTCGCTTGCTTCCACTGCTCGATTGATATCGTTGTCGTTTATTTCCGAATCAGCTCGAGAAACAATAACTCCTCCCTCAATAATTTTAGATTCCAAAGTGGTGCCACCAATGGCGAGGATAACATTTTTTATTTTAGTACCAGCGACACGTTCGGCCTCCATTAAGGCTTCGCGAATACTTTCCACCACTTCTTCAAACTGTAAAACATAGCCACGTCTTAATCCGCGAGAATTTTTTTTGACCAAGGCAATAACCTGAGGAACAGAGCTCCCATTTTTATATTCGCATACGACGATGCGTATACTCGCAGTGCCGATATCAAGACCGGTGACGATGTTTCTGGTCATCAAGATGAAAGCGCTGCATTAAAGAACGCTCCTTGATATCCATTGTACTACCATGCGTATATCCTTTCAAATGAAGGGTTCCGTGGATAAAGAGATATCCGACATGTTGGGTAAAAGAATGACCAAATTTTTTGTGCTCACGTTTGGTTCGAGCGAGGTTAATAAAAATTTCACCTTCTTTTTTATCTAAAGGAAAAGATAAAACGTTGGGGGTATAAGTTTTTCCTCTTTGCTCTTCGTTGATTCGTTTGGCTCTCTTGTCGCCAACAAAAACTAAACTCAGGTTGTAGTGTGAACCGAGGGTGGTAAGGGCGATATCCGAAAAAGGCAGTCGCGGTAGCGTCTGCCTAGTGGTGTTAGCGATAGAAACCATCTCTGACCTTTCCTTGCTTTTTAAGTTCTTGGAGCTTTTGGAATTTGGTAATTCGCTTTAGCTTATCCTGTTTTTTCTTGAGGGCTGATTTAGCGCGAGTGGCATAGCGGATGGAGCGGACCAACTGAAGATGGCCCAGACCTTTGACCCGCTTAGAAAAACGCCGCAATAGGCTGGCATTAGACTCGCTGGCACTCTTTTCTACGTCGATAATAATCATATGTGGTGATGAGTTTAGCACGGCTTAGGAATAAGCGCAAGATTGGGATTACTTGATTTTCTTTAGGTATTCAGCCAGCTTGGCTATCTTAATAGTATCTTGGCTCCTCGTGTCCATGTTGCGCACAATGACCGTACCTTCTAGGGCTTCTTTTTGTCCTAGAATGAGGGCATACTGAACGCCTATTTTTTCGGCATTACCAAGTTGGGCCGATAGGGAATCTTTGGTTAAAGATTGGGCAATAGGGATTTTGGCTTTGCGTAGGATCTCAATAATTTCAAAACATTTTTGTTTGGCATCAAAAGACAACTGAATGAAAAACATTTTTGGTTTTTTGATAATCCGAGGCATTGGGCGGTTGTAACCGGCGCTTTCAATAACGCGGTCAACCCCAATAGCCATACCCATACCCGCCACATCTTTCTTACCCGACATAATTTTCCCTAAGTAGTCATAGCGACCACCGCCAGCGACCGACAGGGGAGCTTCACCATTTTCGGTTTCGGCAATAATTTCAAAAACAGTATGAGAATAATAGTCTAAGCCGCGAACTAGGGTGCTAGAAATTGTGTAATTTATACCCATAGAGTCTAAATATTCTAGAACCTCTTTGAAGTGAGCTTTGCTATCTGGTGAAAGATAGGCAACAGTTTCTGGTGCCTCCTCTTTAATAGGGGTACATTTAGGGTTTTTGCAATCAAGAACTCGGAGCGGATTGTTTTTCAGTCTTTCGCGACAGTCGGCGCAAATCGATTTAATGTGTTTTTTGTAATAAGACAATAATTCTTTTTTGTAGGCAGTTTGTGATTCACGATCGCCGATAGAATTGATTAAGACGGTGTGATTTTTCAGACCCACATCCGATAAAATAAGAGAAGCAATTTTAATAACCGTGGCGTCGGCAATACTCTTTTTAGAGCCGATTATTTCCAAACCAAATTGTCGTAGCTCGCGGTAGCGACCACGCTGGGGATTGTCGTGGCGGAAAAAGGGGCCATGATAGTAGAGCATTACTGGCTGGGGTCTAGTTTGCATACCGTGCTCAAAATAGGATCGCATCACCGCGGCTGTTCCTTCGGGACGAAGAGCTAGACGGTCGCCACCGCGAGTTTTGAGGGTATACATTTCCTTGTCGACAATATCGGTACCATCGCCAACCCCGCGCAAAAAGACATTTTCCTTCTCCATGATTGGTGTTTCGATGGGTAGAAAACCGTAATATAAAGCAATTTCGGCGGCTTTTTCAAAAAAACCTTGATAGGTAATAACTTCTTCACCAATAAGATCCCGCATTCCCTTTGGACTTTGTAGTTCTTCCTTACTTCCTTCGCCAGATTTTTTAGTAGGCATATTATTTAAGTTGATGATTATTTTTGATTAAGGGAATCACGGTAGTCGCCCGGTAAAATGTCGGCTTCGGTAATAGGAAATAGACGAATACCGACTCGTCCTTTAATGTGGTCATCGGTTACGGGTCCCCACGAGCGAGAATCGAGACTTTGGTTGCGATTGTCACCCATTACAAAATATTCTTGGTCGGACAAGGTAATAGTGGTCGGTAGATAAGAAATATTATCAGACAGATAAGGTTCATCTAGGGTTTCTGAGCCACCACTTTTGGTTGAGATGGTAATACTGTTGGGGCTGATGTTTATTGTTTCTCCCGGTAAACCAATTACTCGTTTAATAAAAAATTTAGATGGATCTTTTGGATAACGGAAAACTACCACTTCACCTCTCTCTGGAGTACGAAAATGATAAGAGAATTCATCGATAATTAAGTATTCGCCATTTTCAAAGGTAGGATCCATGGATACGCCAGAGACGATAAAAGGCTGGGCGACATAGGCTCGTATTGGAACGACTATAATAAGAGTAATTAGGGCAAAACGGACGATGTCAAAGACGGTTTGTTTATTGTCTGGGGGCATGAAAATAGCTAGTATTTGCTTAATATTTTTCCAATTATACTATAAACTTTATTTTGACGCAAGGTAATAAAAAGTGGTATAGTGATAATAAATGAGCTGGCTAAAAAATATCTTTAGTAAACAAGCGTCTGAACCTAATAATAAACCGGTGGTGGTTGTTGGTTTGGGTAATCCGGGGTCGGAGTACAACAAAACACGTCATAATGTTGGCCGAGAAATAGTGCGCAGGTTTGGCATTGCTTCTTTCTCTACTAATGATTGGAGTTTTTCGCGCAAGTTAAATGCTTTGACTGTAGATGGGTTCGCCTATGGCTACCATTTGTATTTGATGTTGCCCGAAACTTTTATGAATTTGTCTGGTCGGAGTGTAAAAAGTTTGGTGCGACAGTTGGCTGTGCCAGAAATTATAGTTGTTCATGATGATTTGGATTTACCGATCGGTGAAATTAAAATTTCTTTTGGCAGGAGTGCCGGTGGTCATAAAGGGGTAGATTCAATCATAAAAGAATTGGGAACGTCTGATTTTGCCCGAGTGCGGGTTGGTATTGGGCGACCCGTTGTATCGGGTTCAGATTATGTCTTAGCCAAATTTTCTCCAGCTGAAACTTTGCTTATGGAAGAAACTTATCAGAAAGCCGGTTTAGTTTTAGAAGCTATTATCACCACCGGTTGTGAGCGGGCTATGAATGAGTTTAATAAAAAATAAGAACAAAAAAACCGAGCGGCCCTAGGGCCGCTCGGTTTTTTATTGTTCTTTTATTAAGCTGCTGGAGTTTCGGTTTTGCGGGTTCGTTTTGGTTTTTCTGGAGTAGCTAGAACTTCCTTGCTTTTGTCGCCAAAGACCAAAGTCATACGCTGACTTTGAGGCTCAAACAAGTTAATGGTGAATGTATAGGTTTTACCCAATTCTAGCTTGGTGCGAAGATCATTTTCATCAGCAAATTCAGAGATGTGAACCAAACCGGCTACTCCTTCCTCAATCGCTACTAGAGCACCGTGTTTGTTGTATTTAATCACCACCCCTGAAACCACATTGCCACGCTTATATCTACCGGAAGCTTCAGTCCAAGGATTAGGCTTTAGAGCCTTGATTGATAACGATATTTTATCGTCTTTTACTTCAATAATTTTAGCTCTTACCTTGTCACCAGCTTTGTATAGATCGCGAGGGTCCTCAACCAACGACCAGTCTAGTTCGGAAATGTGCACTAAGCCTTCTAGGCCTTCTTCAATTTTTAGGAAAATACCAAAATCAACAGCGCCGGTGACTTCGCCTTCAATTACATCACCTAGAACATATTTTTCAACGATTTCTTTGCGCGACTTGTTGTCGGTCGTTTTTTCCGAGAAAATAAGTTTGCCTTCTTTCGGGTCAATACCAATAATTGTTACCTCTAGTTGAGTGCCGACAAGCTTTTCTAGCTCACCAACAATTTTATCTTTATCACCGTCTGGAACGCGAGGATAGTGCTCGGGTTTTAGTTGGGAAGCAGGGACGAAACCGTCCATACCTTGCCACTCTAAAATCAAGCCTCCTTTATTGGCCTCTTTAACGGAAATCATAAATACCTCCTTGTGCTTCATCGCTTTTTCAGCGGCGTCCCACATAATGGCTTGCTTGGCCTCTTTTAGGGAAAGCTCAATATAGCCATTTTCTCCTTCAGATTCTACGACTTTAGCGGTTACGGCGTCACCAATACTTATTTTTTTGATGATGTCGCGAGCGTTTAAGTATTCGCGACCAAAGATAATACCAGTGCCAAATGGTGGAATATCAACATATAGCGCCATTTTATCTTTCGATAAAACCCGTCCTTCAATGAGGACGTCTGGGGCTGGTTTGTTTGGCGAAAGTCTAACAATCTCATCCATCGCTGTCTTCGGAGTTTTACTCTCAGACGATTCTGGTGAATTTGCTAGATTTTCCTCTTCTGTTATAGACATTAAATTAAAAATCCTACCTTAACCTCTCTGGTCTATATATAAAGACTGGAGAAGCCCCACTTTGTTCTTCTAGTCTTTCGCTGGCCGACCTAGAGAAACTTATATGGGATTTATAATGGGCCAAAGTATTACATAAAAAGAAGGCTTTGGCAAATCACCAAGGGGCTTTTGTTTGAGGTGATTATTTGCTATAATTAGCCAATGGTAATCTCATATTTTGGTGGGGCTTTTATTAAGGCGACCTTTGGGGACACGGTTATTGCTATTGATCCAATTGGCAAAAGTGTTTCCGGTAAGGCGGCTCGTTTTGGGGCAGATTTGGCTTTTGTCAGTTGTCCCGCCCCGCTTTTTAATGGGGTAGAAGGTTTGACTGGGGGCAGTAAAGAACCTTTTATTATTGATGGGCCGGGGGAGTATGAATATTCAGGTATTTTTGCTAAAGGGTACGAATCGGCTGGTCCCGATGGATTAGTAAATACTATTTACACTTTTGTTTTAGAAGGAATCCGCGTAGTTCATTTGGGCGCTTTGGCCAACACTAGTGTCGCACCCGAAGTTTTAGAAGATATTAGTGGGGCAGATATAATGATTGTCCCTGCGGGAGATGGTGGTACTATTTCCGCTAGAGCTTCGGCCAAGTTTGCGGCTTCGCTAGAACCAAAGATTATTATTCCGGTTTTATATGGCGATTTTAATTCTGATTTGATGAAAGAGTTTTTAAGTGAGGTGGGCGAAACGAAGGTTGACCCTCAAGAAAAACTTTCAATTAAAAAGAAGGATTTTGAGGGTAAGGAAGCCGAGCTGGTGGTACTACAAGCCAATTAATCAACAGTTTTTTGATCTTATGAATGTATTGGACTATCTAGATAAGCTTCGTGGTTATCCTGAGGCCAGACGACAAAAGATTCTCATAGTCTCGACAAGCCTGATTACGTTGGCTATCATTCTTCTGTGGCTTTTAAATGTCTGGTTAGTAAATACTTATGAACCAAAAACTAAACCAGCTGGTCCGGGGATGCTTGATACACTAACGACAGAAATAAATAGAATTAAAACCGGTTTTACGGAAGTTAAATCCAGCGTTGGTAATTTTAATAAAAAATAATGCCTAAAGATTCTAACAACAAGAAAGATAACAAGGAAAAAACTCCAGTAGAGAGAGATTTTTCTGGCATTAGGCCGGTTTCAATTGTTTCAGAAATGCAGGAAGCCTATCTTGACTACTCCATGTCGGTGATTGTGTCTCGTGCTCTACCTGACGTGCGGGACGGTTTGAAACCGGTGCACCGTCGTATTCTTTTTTCTATGCATGAATTGGGTTTGACTGCAGCTTCTCGTTTTAAAAAGTCGGCGACGATTGTGGGTGATGTGCTGGGTAAATATCATCCGCACGGCGACTCTTCGGTCTATGAGGCGATGGTTAAATTGGCTCAAGATTTTGCTATCCGCTATCCGCTGGTCTGGGGTCAGGGTAACTTTGGCTCTATTGACGGTGATGGGGCGGCCGCTCACCGCTACACCGAAGCAAAAATGACGAAGATCGCCGGTGAACTTTTGCGGGATATTGAAAAAGAGACGGTAGATTTTATGCCGAACTTTGATGGTGAACGCAAAGAACCGGTGGTTTTACCAGCGGCGGTGCCTAATATTTTACTAAACGGAACATTTGGAATCGCGGTGGGTATGGCGACTAAAATACCGCCTCACAACTTGGGTGAAGTGGTTGATGCTTTGCTCTATTATGGTGACCATCAAGAAGCGACCAATGAAGATTTACTGCAATTTGTAAAAGGTCCCGATTTTCCAACGGGCGGAGTGATTTTTAATCAAAGCGATATTCAGCATGCTTATTCAACTGGTCGGGGTGGAGTGACCGTTCGTGGTGAAGCCGATATTACTGAAACCAAGGCTGGGCAACACCAAATCATAATCACCTCTATTCCGTATCAGGTGAACAAGTCGGAAATGATTATCAAAATGGCCGATCTGGTGCGGGAGAAAAGAGTAGAAGGTATTAGAGATATTCGTGACGAATCGACCACAACTAAAGATCTTCGGGTTGTTATTGACCTTAAGGTTGGTAGTCAGCCACAAAAAATACTGAATGCTCTATATAAACACACTGATCTGGAGACCACTTTTCACTATAATATGTTGGCCTTGGTTGGTGGCGTGCCAAAACTTTTGTCGTTGCGGGCGATTATTGAAGAATTTTTTGGTTACCGACAGGAGGTGGTAGTCCGGCGGACTAGATTTGATTTAGCTAAAGCTGAGGCGCGAGAGCATATTTTGCTTGGTCTAAAGATTGCCTTAGATCATATTGATGAAGTAATCAAGACTATTCGTAAGTCTAAAGACACCGCTACAGCTCAGCTGGCTTTGATGAAAGAGTTTAAGCTGTCCGACTTACAAGCGACCGCCATTCTTGAGATGCGTTTACAGAAACTTGCTGGTCTTGAGCGACAGAAAGTAGAAGATGAACTAAAAGAAAAGCAAGCTTTTATTAAAGAATGTAAAGCGATTTTGGCCGATCCGAAGCGAATAATTCAAATTGTTAAAACAGAATTTGCTGAAATTCGGGAAAAATATGGCGACCCTCGGAGAACGCGCGTAGTAAAAGGTGGGGTTAAAGAAATAAATGTTGAAGATCTAATTGAAGAAAAGGAAAATGTTTTGGTCTTAACCTCGGGTGGCTATATTAAGCGGACCGATCCTTCCGAATATCGGGCTCAGCGCCGTGGTGGCTCAGGTGTAATGGATCTAAATGTTAAAGAGGAAGATTTTGTGACTATCTTTCTAACCGCCAATACTCACGATGATCTATTGTTCTTTACCGACAAGGGCAAGGTCTATCAGTTGAAAATGTATGATATCCCAGAGGCCAAGCGGGCGACCCGTGGTAAATCAGTAATGAACTTTTTGTCTTTAGCTGGTGATGAAAAGGTAACCTCGGTGCTTAATTTTGATAAAAAAACCGATCATTCTAAATTGTCAGTAATGATGGTTACTAAAAATGGTGAAGCTAAAAAGGTAAAGGCCGAGAGTTTTAAAGATGTGCGCCGAACGGGTATTATTGCCATCAAGCTAGAAGCAGCCGATGAGCTTTTGTCGGTATTTGCCGTAGAAAAAGGTGATACCGCTATTATTGCTACTCAGGCGGGTCAAAGTATTCGCTTTAAGGAATCAGATATTAGGGAGATGGGCCGAGCCGCTGGTGGTGTCAGAGCGATCAAGCTTGATAAGAGCGATCGGGTAGTGGGTGCGGACGTAGTAAAGGCTTCGGCTCTCAATGTTAACTTTTTAGTGATGGGTGAAAATGGTTATGGCAAAAAGACTAATCTACCTGAATACAAAGTACAAAAGCGTGGTGGTTCGGGTATTAAAACATTTAAGGTAACTTCTAAAACAGGAAAACTAATGGCTTCACGAGTGTTGACCGAAGTGGAAAGCGAAATTGTAGCTATTTCTAAACATGGTCAAATTATTCGGACAAGCTTAGATGAAATACCATCTCTAGGTCGTCAGACCCAAGGCGTGCGGATAATGAAACTAAAAGGGGATGATTCAATAGCATCGCTTACCTGTTTGTAATATAATAAAAGCAAGCATTTACAATGTTTGCTGATCCGGTAAAAAATATCTCATATCTTCACCTTGAGCCTGGAATGAAAGTGGCAGATTTTGGTGTGGGTTCCGGAGAATATGCCTTGGCCGCCGCTAAAATAGTTGGTTCAACTGGTCGAGTTTTTGCAATAGATATTCAAAAAGATCTTTTAGATCGGGTTATTAGTCAGGCTAAAGACCGTGGAGTGTCGGGTGTTATAGATGGCTTGTGGGGCGATATTGAAAATCGAGGAGGTGTTAAACTGGCTGATCATTCGGTCGATGCGGTGATTATTTCCAATGTATTATTTCAGGTTGAATCTCAGTATGGGGTGGCACTAGAAGCCAATCGGGTCTTACGTCCGGGTGGTAAAATTATGGTAATAGATTGGCAAGATTCTTATGGTGGTATTGGACCGGCTCCTAGTAAAATAATAACGGCGGAGAAAGTTGAGCAGATTTTTAGCCAAGCTGGTTTGGTTAAAGAAAATTATTTTGATGCCGGAGCCCACCATTTTGGTTTAATTTTTCATTCTTAATATATATGCAAAAGGGAGAATTTTTCAAAATTATAGTGTTGGTCATCTTGGGTTTTATTATTGTCATTTCATCCCTTATTTTTGCTGGGGTATTGCCTGGTTTTAAACGATCGGAGGTGGGGACTGGTGGCACTGTGACTTTGTGGGGGTCAGCTCCTGCTAATAAAATGTTGTCTTTCCTGTCCGATTTTAATCGTGACCACCAAGAACAATTTAAATTGGAATATAGTGAGATTCCGGCCGAAGAATTTAACAAAAGATATTTAGAAAGTTTGGCCAGAGGACAAGGTCCCGATCTGGTTTTAGTGGGAGACGATTTTATTTTTGAAAATGGTGATACTTTATATACTATTTTACCTGAGACCTATAGTTTGCGAGATTTTCAAAACACCTATATAAACGGAGCTGACATATTTCAGTCGCCTAATGGATTGTTAGCTTTGCCTATTTCGGTTGATCCCTTGGTGATGTATGTAAATAGGGATACCCTGTCTACTACGGGTCTGACACATGCTCCTAAAACTTGGACCGAGGTTTTAGAAAAGATTGGTCAAGTTAATAAAATTGCCGCTAACCAGACTATTGAGCAGTCGCTCCTTGCTCTGGGTGAATTTGATAATATTCACAATGCTAAACATATTTTAGAGGCCCTAGTTTTACAAACCGGCAATCCAATATATGCCTATAACTCTGTCTCGGCTAACTACGAGTCTCGGTTGGCTAGTTCGCTTGATTTGTCACAAGTGCCAGCGGTAGCGGCCCTAAATTTTTATACGCAATTTTCTAATAAGAGTAAAAATGTATATAGTTGGAATCCATCAATACCGGAAGATAGACAGTTTTTTGCGGCGGGTAAGCTGGCTACTTATTTTGGGTTTGGTAGCGAGTTGGCGACTATAAAAAACTTAAACCCTAACTTAAGTCTAGACACCGCCGAGCTTCCCCAAAGAGGAAATGAGGTGACGAAGGTCACTCGGGGCAAGTTTAGAGGAGTTGGGATAGTAAAAACTTCTGACAATTTTAATACCGCTTTTCAGGTGGCTTTTGCTTTGGCTGGTGGAGCTGAATCTAAATACATTGCTAGTACTTTGGGTGAAATTCCGGTACGGCGAGATACTCTAGCGCTATTGCCCGCCGATCCTCACCAAGCCTTGTTTTATCAAGTGGCTCTATACTCTAAGTCTTGGCTAGATCCGGAGCCAGAGGCTACACGGCTTATTTTTCGGGAGATGATAAATAGTGTTAATACTCGCGAAAGAACATCTTCGGCAGCCGTAAGTCGCGCCAGTGGTCAAATAAATGCCCTATATGAAAAATAAACAAACAATAATGGCAACTATTGGTTGGCTGGTGGTTTGGGGGCTTGTTCTAGTTCCGCAGCTGTCTTTAGCCGACGATGGCTTGGTTCAGTGTGGGCGAGGCAATAGTGAAATGTGTACTTTTGCCGACTTTATTTCACTTTTAAATAGATTGATGGAATTTATTTTATATTATATTGCGACCCCACTGGCAGCGATACTGATTATCTATGCGGGAATGCGGATGGTTATTTATGCTAGCAATTCTGGCGAAATTAGTGCCGCGAAGAAAATAATCTATCGAGCTATTGGCGGCTTGGTGCTGGCTTTGGCGGCTTATATTATTATTAAGTTTATCGTTGTATTTTTAACAGGCGATACGTCTTTGTTTAGTAATACCACTGAGTTTTAAATATATGAAATATTTTAACTATAAAAAATACCAGAATTTGTTTTTATCTTTTGTCTACGGTTCGGTTTCTATTTTTTTAGCCCTGCCTGTCTTTGCCGCCACGGGCGACAATGACCAGATTGGTAGTGGTAGTGTAATAATAAGCAATCCACTAAAAGATGAAATCGATACGGTGCCTGAACTAGTGGCGATTATTATTAGTGCTGTGGTGCAGGTGGGAGTTCCAGTGGTAGCGCTGGGTATTATTTATTCAGGTTTTTTGTTTGTTAAAGCTCAAGGTAAGCCCAAGGAGATACAGGACGCCAAAGAGGCTTTCAAGTGGACGGTGGTGGGGGCGGCTATTGTCTTGGGGGCGTTTGTGGTGGTTCAGATTATTCAGGGTACGATTGGTCAATTGCACGAGTAAATTAATTATTAAAAATATAAAAAGTTATCTTATGGATAAGTTAAGAAAAATTATTTTGTCTAGCCTTGTTCTTTTGTCCACAGTGGCGCCGGTGGCAGCCCAAGCTACTACCACCGCCTCGGGTGGCTGTCAGCTAACCGATTTTAAAAGTGTTGTTACTTGTACTATTACCAACATTGTTAACCCGCTGGTTTACTTGGTTATGGGGGTAGCGGTGTTGGCGCTTTTGTGGGGCGTGGTACAATATATAACAAAGGGTGACAAACCCGAAGAAAGAAAGAAAGGGGGACAGTTTATAATGTATGGCGTGATCGGACTTTTTGTAATGATATCGGTGTGGGGCCTTGTAGCTATCCTCTCCGGTACTTTTTTCCCAAGCGGTCCGGGAACCCAGCCACCTGTTCCTACAATCCAACTTTAGTCGGCTGTCCCAAGTTTATTTATAAGTTATAAATAAGATTATGTATAAAAAGTTTGTTGGTCTTGGTGCTATGGCTTTAGCTTTGGCTCCAGTCGTTGCGGCAGCTCAATCGTTTGATAACTTTGATAGTGCTATTGCTACTATCACGGGTTGGATCAATAGCCTTATTCCGTTATTGATCGGTATTGCGGTTTTGGTGTTTTTGTGGGGCGTGCTCAAATATGTTACAGCTGGTGCCGACGAAAAGAAGCGAAAGGAGGGTGCTTCGTTGGTTGGTTATGGTGTTGTGGCTATCTTTGTGATGCTATCGGTTTGGGGTTTGGTCAATGTTTTGATCAGCACCTTTGATTTAAAGAACGATATACCAACAAATATACCGCAGGTTCCAACTAGCGCTTAAAGTTTTTTAGACTCGTATGCAGACCGTAAATGTTCCTTATCTACAGAGTATTTTAGATAATATCGTTAATCCGATAGTTACTCTTTTGTTTGCTCTGGCGGTTTTGTATTTTGTTTATGGTGTCTACGAGTTTATTAAAAAAGGTGATAACGAAAAGGAACGAGTAGAGGGTGGTCAGCATATAATGTGGGGAACAGTTGGTCTCTTCATTATGGTTTCTGTTTTTGGTATTATGCGGATCATTTGTACTACTGTTGGTTGCAATTAAAGATTGAAATAAAAAAGAGCGCCGAGTGGAACAGGTCCACCGGCGCTTTTTGGTGTCTTGGGATAGCGAGGCTATTCCCAAGACACCCAGATGACTACAGGAGGTTTTCCAGATGGCACCTTAAACGAAAGTGCCGTCTGGTCGGCGTGGATGCCATAGGCATCGTGGCCGCCGGCGGGGATGACGTCCTGCCGTGCCGGTATTTTTTTCAACCGGCTTTCTGGGATCCGGCGGATGATGCTGGCATCCTGCTCGGTTTCCCAGTTGACGCTCTTGCCGTATTGTTCCGGCAAGGTCGTCCACGCGGCGTCCGTCACTGAGAAGGATGTCCGCTTTGGTGGGGGGCTAGCCTCGTGGGCTTGCACCTCTTTGCCGCCGAAGGTGTGAGTGCCGGCTGTCCGATCTAGCCAGAGCACCAGTTGGTACAGGATTGTACCCACGATGATGGCTAGGAAGATCGACCCCCAGAGTTTCCAGGGGTTTGATTTCTTTTTCTCGGGCGCCTTCGGCTTCTTTTCCTCCTTTTGGTCGGAGGTCTTCGCGACCGTTTCCTTCTTTTTCGGTAGAAGGGGACCGGCTGCGGTGCCAATCCAGATCGCAAGGGCGATCAGGACCAACACCAAGAGCGGGATGAGTGGTGCAAACACTGTCATGTAGCTTCTCCTTTATTCCGCTGCAGGCGGGGTTGCCGCCGGCGGTGTCTCATTTGGTTGGGGCGCTGGCTGCCCGAGTCGTGCTGCGTCTTGTTGCTGGCGCCGGAGCTGGCGGTTTCTCCGCCTTTCTTCGGCCGTAGACTGACGCTCTTGTCGGGTCGCGGGTGATTGTGGGTTAGAGGGCGCAGTTGTTCCACCACTGCTGGTCAGATTCTTCGCTGCGTCCACGATGGCGGCGGCGGCACCTAACATGTCGCCCAAGCCACCACCGCCCCCAACAATCATCGTGTGTTTGCTGTGGACAAAGGAGTCTTGAGCCGCCTCTATGGCCAAGGCATACTTGCCCGCTTCGCTTTCCGCGACAAGGGCTCGTTCCGCCTGTCCGTCGGCGTCGGCGTACAGGTCCTGTCGCTTGGCCTCGGCGTTGCCGGTGCCAATTTCGGCAAGCTTGATTCGCTCGGCTTTGGCTAGGTTCTCGACCCGGATTGCCTCGAATTCACTTTGAACCGCTTTCATCATCTCCGTGTTGGTGTCTTTGTTCAGGTTATTTTCCCGAACCCTTGCCTCGTCGATGGTTACCCCTAGTGATCCGACGAGATTGTCTAAATCTTCGTCGGCTAGGTCAAAGACATCAACCCGCTGATCACCTCTGTTGTTTGGTTGGGTCTGTCTCCGGCCATTTACCAACTGTCGGTTGATCTCGCGCCGGAAGGCGCGGTTGATCTGGTCGTTCAGCAAGCGGGCCGAGCCATAGGTGATCTTGGGCAAATTGCCCGTGATTACACCCATAGCGGTGTCTTCAATCAGCTTGTTGACCTGATCAACGCTACCGAAGTTTCGAATCAGTGGGCTTGGTAGTGAAATTCGCCACCGCACGTAGAGACTCACCTCTGAAGTGATCTCTTTGGTGTAGAGGGGGCTTACTTTTCGGTTCCCTTCGCCTACGCTTTTGACAAAGCGCAGGAAGGTGTCAACTTCGTTTTGTACCTCCTGCTGGTACTGCGGTTTTCCCAACCGCGTACCCGCAATTAGTTTCCGCACTTCCTCGGGATAGTCTTTGTCCGCGTGGGTGACACGGAAAGCGGGGCGATACTTTTCACGGTTGGGGTCGTCTTTGATGACTTTTTGCATGTCATCAACATTGCCGCGATAGATAAACTCGCGGGCAGCGGGGAGTTCGTTTTCCATATTAATGCTCGGCAATAGCTCGAGCTGAAACAGAAAACGGGGCACCCAAACTGGTCCGGGTTCGGTGGCCTCATAGCTTGGCCCACCGAGGAAAGTTACCACTCCCATTTTATCGAGTGGTACCTTTCGGAAGGAAAAAGCGAGGTGTAGGGGGATTAACCCCAACACCGTCGTGGTCCAGCTCCAATATGTTGGGCGAATGAGATAGTCTGCGTACAGACCACCCGTCGCCAACAAAGAGAGCGCGAGATAGGCCAAACCGGTGATCATCGGACGCGAAAGGTACCATTGACCCTGCGCTCCTTTGTAGATCATCAAACCTGAGATGCCGAAGGCTACCAACAGGGCGATGTCAAGAGCAATCATTTCATTTCTCCTGTAGTGTCGCGCCAGCTAAGCTGGGCGACGTTGTCGAAGATCCATTTAATTAACTGACTATATTATAGCATATTTTATACCTAAAAGTCAAGTGTAAAAGGAACAGTAAAATAACAAAAACGGGTGCAGAAAACAGCTTAATATGATAGGATTTTTGTGTATTTAGGCCCGGGTGGTGGAATTGGTATACACGCACGACTTAAAATCGTGTCCCTCTGGGATGCGGGTTCGATTCCCGCCCCGGGCACAAAA